>QFQM01000300.1 GCA_003243255.1 Flavobacterium psychrophilum
GCTGTCGAAGATTTTACAGGAATTATTAAAAAAGATGAAAAAAATGCACCTGCTTATTATTTTAGGGCATTGGCTAAAATGAATATACATTCAAAAAATCCTGAAAGCAGTAATTCAGCATGCGAAGATTTATACAATGCTAAGAAAATGGGATATGCTGTTGATTTTACCAATTATAAGGAAGTCTGCCCGGATTTATAATTTTACTTCTCTTGCCTTAAAAATTACATTTAATATTTCCTTGTTTTATAAATGTTTAAAGTTTATTCCTCTTCACTCGGCTTCACTACACTACCTTCTTCAGGATATCTTATACTTCCTTTGATTTCCTCAACATGTTTAGGGTCGAATTTAGGAAGATTGAGTTCGCCTTTTTCTTTCCATTGTTTTACGGTGTCTTCTGCATGAGTGGTTTTCTCGGCTGAGTTTCCTGTATCACGGGCAAAGTAAAGCGTTTGTGAAGGGTAGGCCAGACCCGTACCGCTTTTATCAATGATGTCTAATATGCGTAGTAATAAGTCTTCCTGTACTTCCTGAGAGTCGTCAAAGTTGTTAGCTTCAATATAGGCGGTAAGCTCAACGCGTAACGCATCGGCTGTAATGCCTGTAAATCGTACTATAGGCGACGAATTAAGTACGCTGGGGTGAGAATACAGCAATGCTCTTATCTCTACCAACAGGTAGCGGAGCTGGTCAGGCGTGGTTTCCATTCGGAAGGTTAGTACAGGGTTAAACAGGAAACGGTCGCGATGCGCAAAATTCTCAATCTTACTGGCAGCAAGTTCTCCATTAGGAATGGTTACTATAGTACGAGCTGATGTGCGCAGTGTCGTGGAACGCATACCAATGCTTTCTACCGTTCCTTTAATTGTGCCTATCTGACATAGGTCGCCCACGCGAAGGGGCTGGTCGGCAATAAGCGATACGCTTCCCACAAAGTTTTCCATCGTCTTTTGCGCACCCAGAGCCAATGCGATACCACCAATACCCAGTGCGGCAAGTCCGGCAGTGACATCTACTCCTATAGCACCCAGTATGGCAATGATACCAATGATTACTATAGCCGCTTTGGTCATACGCCTAAGGAACAATATTACCGAGATGGCAGAAATACGGCCGCGCTCGGTCATTTTTCGTTTGCTGTAAATGCTGATATAGTCGGCCAGCCTCCATAGCAGCATCAGGAAAGCTACTATCGCTATCGTAACGATGATTACACTAAAACGCTGACGTACGATTATCGAAATACCCATGCGTTGCGTCAGCCCTATAAATACCCATACGGCAAAATACAATCGTACAGGAAGTCTGAAAGCTTCTACTACAGCGGCTACTTTCCCGTCCTTTTTCTCTCCTTTGGGCCATAATTTCAGTATAAGGAAGCTTATGATAGAGATAATTGCCCATGATATTACGTAAGCAACCAGTATCATAACCACAACTACAAGCCAGTGGCCTACAGGTACGCCGCCAAGTTTACGTTCTTTGAGCGTTTCGGGCAGTATCCTGTCTAAAAAGGTTTCATCACCGGTATCTGCATTGGCAATGGCATTCACGGTTTCGGCAGAAAATAACCAAAGCGCGGGCTTCTCATCATCAGACTGGTTCTCTACGTAAAGATTGATAAGTGTTTTGTTGGTAGTGATGGTACCTACCATATCTACGCCCGTACCAAGGTCGTCATCTGTTTTTCCGGTTTCCTTATTGCTGATCATTGTAGAGGCCATGATATCCCCGTTACGGTCAAGCAATTGTTCGAATGCTTGTGCAATGCGAATCCTTTCCTTCTGTTTACGGTACGATCTCTTGCTTAATACAAAGTATTGGCTGGCTTTAAGATAGTCCTGCTCAGCAATTGCCTTAATGAATCCGTTTACCGTTCCCTGTGGTGTGCGTCTGCCAAGCGAATCCGGTTCAGGTTCAGGAGCTTCTTCGGTTTTTGCTTTTGGGGCAGTAAGCAATTGGGCTTCTGCCTGAAACGGAAGCAATACCAGTAATAGTAATGCACTAAAGAATATCTTTCGTAGGGTGTAAGGAGTCATACAGGATATATTAACAATACATTAGCTATAAATTTATAAAAATATCCCCGCTGTTTTATGGTTTTTAACGCTATGTTCTGAAATATGGCGTTACTAATGCTGCCATTTGTGTAGTTTTGTATAAATATCACTTCCGTATATGAGATACTTTCTATTACTGCTGGTTTCTACAATTGCTTTCGCACAGCAAACCAAAAAGGTTGATTTTACTACAGTTAACGCTGACCTGACTTTTGATGTTCCTCAAAAGAAAGTTATGGGTAAGGTTAATTATGCTTTTGAGGTTCTGGATAAAAAGACCGATACCATTTTTATCGACGCAAAGAACATGGAGTTCAGTGATGTGAAGATCAACGGAAAGAAAGCAGGTTGGGCAACTTCGGCGAATGTCTTAAAACTCTATAAAGGCTTTAAGAAAGGAAAGAATAACCTAGAGTTTAGTTATGTGGCACAGCCAAAGCAGACGCTGTATTTTGTAAAAGATGGTCAGGATGTTCAGTTGTGGACGCAGGGGCAGGGAAAATATACCAGTCACTGGCTTCCGAGTTTTGATGATGTAAATGAGAAAGTTATTTTTAATATATCTGCTTCATTTAATAAAGATTATACTATTTTATCTAACGGAGAGCTTAATGATAAAGCTACAAAAGGGAATGATCAGAAATGGAGCTATAAAATGGAGAAACCCATGAGCAGCTATCTGGTTATGCTGGCTATTGGCAAGTACAGAAAGTGGCAAATGGGAACTGCTTCTAAAACTCCATTAGAATTTTACCTGAGAGAAGAGGACAGCAGCATGTTTGCGACTACATACCGTTACAGTTGGGATATTTTTGATTTCTTCGAAAGGGAGATAGGGTTTAAATATCCGTGGAAGGTATACCGACAGGTTCCGGTATTAGACTTTTTGTATGCCGGTATGGAGAATACTACCTCAACCATCTTTGCGCAGGATTTTGTGGTGGATTCAATAGGTTTTAACGATCGCACCTATACCAATGTAAATGCCCATGAGCTGGCGCATCAGTGGTTTGGCGATGTAGTTACTGCCGAAAGCGGTAAGCATCACTGGTTACAGGAAGGTTTTGCAACCTATTATGCTTTATTGGCTGAACAGAAGCTTTTTGGTGATGATCATTTTAATTATGAGTTGTACCAGATGGCAGAGCGTTTACAGGTGGTTGCAAAAACAGATACGATTTCCGTTATGAGTGAAAAGGCAAGTACGTTGTCTTATTACCAGAAAGGAGCATGGGCACTGCATGTGCTCCGTGAAGGTGTAGGGTATGAAAATTTTCAAAAAGCCGTAAAGAGTTATCTGGAGAAATATGCTTTCACCAATGTTAATACAGATGAATTTCTTGCGGAGATAAATAAAGTTAGTAGTTATGATACCAATAGCTGGAAAAAGCGCTGGCTTGAAACAGGCGGTTTTGAAGTTCATGAAGCTATTGATCTCCTGAAAAAGAATGAGTCAATGGGATTGTATTTTGAGCTTGGAGAATTACAAGGCAATACCTTTGAGCAGAAAAAGGAAACTTTTATGCAGTTGATGAGATCAAATGCTTATTACGCCCTGAAAGAAGAAGCGCTATTTCAGACGGCAGAAGTACCTTTTGAACAAAAAGCCGATCTTATTCGCCTTGCCATGCAGAGTAAGGATATAAAAATCCGTCAGGCAGTTGCCCGTACGGTAACCACATTCCCTGCAAGTTTTGTAGAGGAATACAAGACTTTCCTTTACGACGAATCGTACGTAAACCGTGAAATTGCCATAAATGTGTTATGTAAAAACTTTCCTGACCGTCAGGCTGAGTTTTTGGAGATAGGGAAGGACTGGGTTGGCTTCAACGACAAGAACCTTCGCATATTGTGGCTTACCCTGGCTTACAGGGCTAAAGATTATCATGTTTCTGAGAAGGAAAGTTTTTATAACGAACTGCAAAGCTATTCAGCTCCTGAATATGAGAGTACTGTTCGTACCAATGCATTGGCGAACCTTTTATATATTGGCAAGCCTGATCCGGTAGTACTGCAAAATCTTGTAAATGCGACATTGCACCACAAATGGCAGTTTGTAAAGTTTGCTAAGGATAATATCAGAAAGTTGCTGAAAAAGGAAGGTTACCGACAGCAATTTGAAAACTTATTACCATCACTACCTGAAGCTGAAAAGAAAAGCCTTGAAAGATTACTGGCAGAGAAGTAGTTATTCATACATGGATGCGCCTTTAAGAATATCGGCAAAAACCTGCCAACTCGCCTTATCAGCATTTATGGCTTGATTTGTATTTTTATAATATCCATCAATGTCTTCAGTATATCTTGCCATAGCTTCCAGAAAATCAGAAAGTGAAATATTTTCCCATTCTTGTGGATTGGTCTGAAGATCTTTATGGAGAAGTTCCAGGAAGTGTATAAATGATTTTCGGTCTGTTATATTAGTACTCATAGCTTAAAAATTACATAGGCAACAAATCACAAAACCAGAATTGCGATTTGAAGCCATTAGTGTCATATTCTCTCATTACAACCTCACCTTTAGTAAACGCTACAGGTTCTTTAAAATAAGGTCCGTCAAAGCAAAAGGTATGGAATTCGCCATTCTCACCACAGATGTCTACATTTTCCGGCAAATCATTAATAAAATCATAGTCTACAATGCGGCCAACAAACGAACTGTCGAGTTTGCTTCCATCTACA
>QFQM01000301.1 GCA_003243255.1 Flavobacterium psychrophilum
TGAGGCGGACATACCGATGAGCTGGCAGAATCCGAATTTTGAATTTGATTAGAACAGCAAAAGAGCAATACGGGATTATAAAAAAGGGTTTCAATCGCTTGTATTGAAACCCTTCTCATAGCAGGTGTGAACTGCTTTTTAAACCGAAAAACTCTCACCACATCCACAGGTGCGGGTTGCGTTAGGATTGATGAACTGGAATCCTTTTCCGTTCAATCCATCGGTGAAATCTAGTGTGGTTCCCAATAAATAGAGTAAGCTTTTTTTATCCACCAGTATCTTGATGCCTTTGTCTTCAAATACCTGGTCGGCCGGGTTGATGTTTGCATCAAAATTCAAATCGTACATTAATCCTGAGCAGCCGCCCCCTTTTACGGAAACACGAATGTTGCTGCTGAGGGGATGCCCTTCTTCTATGCGAAGACTGGCGATTCGTTCTTTTGCTTTATCTGTTACGTTGATCATGATTTTATCTGTTTATGAAACCGGGTTTAATACCACGCTGAATACGGTGATGGTATTGCGGTCTCTTCCGTAGTATAATTTTTCAAGGGCATCGAGAATGTTGCTGGCACGGAAATAGGAAGTGTGCAGTTCGCTTTCTGATTTGGCTACCCATTGTATGGTGTAGGAGTTTTCCTTCTCTTTAAAATTCTGAACGTAGTCCAGCATTTTTTTGAGGGCATCTATTTTATCTGCTCCGGTTTCGGAGTGGAATAGAAAAGACTGATTGTGACGCGGATTGATGGTAATCAGATCCAGTTTGGCTTTGCCGTCCATGGTGCCGTATTCGAAAATAAGGTCGCTGGTGCGAAGACCGAGGTAATCCTTGACTTGCTGCTGTATGCGGGCTGCCTCTACGTGTACATCGCTGGCCGTTTCTGTCATTATTTTGGGCATATCGTTAAAAACTCTCTTTTAACCGGAAAAGTTTCTCAATTTTTGTCCAAAATTAATCAAAACCACCGACAATGAAGAAGCTGGAACACATTGGTATTGCCGTTAAAAACCTGGACAAATCGAACCTGCTCTTTGCAAAACTGCTTGGTATTGAGCATTATAAAATTGAAGAAGTCGCTTCGGAGGGAGTGAGAACTTCGTTTTTTATGATTGGTGATGTGAAGATTGAACTGCTGGAGGCCACCCGTGCTGACTCGCCTATTGCCAAATTTATTGAGAAAAGGGGGGAGGGATTACATCATCTGGCTTTTGAAGTGGATGATATAAAGAAGCAAATGGAGCTGACAGAGGAAGAAGGATTTCTGCTTTTAAACAAAGCCCCAAAAGAAGGAGCGGATAATAAGCTGGTGAATTTTCTTCATCCGAAGACGACGAACCATGTGCTGGTGGAAGTGGTGCAGGAGAAGAAGTGATTTCAATTCAAGTAGGCAGGAGCAACAAGGGGTGAAAATTGGGCAATTGACAAAATGTGAACATGGACGGAAAAGATAATGGATCTTTCACCTGAGTCGCTCCGTTGTCAATTGAAGATTTGTCAACTGTCAATATTAAACGAAGGGAAACTTTTTTTAAACTACATTTGTCATTCATTTTAGAAAGCGTTCTTTGGAAATGGTGTTGGTAAGGTGGGATGCACTGCGGCAGGGATGGAGGCATTTGTCTGAGCCCGGAGTGGAGGTTGAGCGTGAGATTGGCGAGTGCCGACAGCCCGTGAGCCGCCCAAAAGGAAATAGATAGCAGGCAAATGAGCAATCGACGATGTGATTCCTTGACAAACCAACTATTAACTGATAACGTATAACTAGTAACTAAAAGAATGGGGCTGACCGGTATTGACAGGATGTGTGAATCCGTGCACCAGCATGCAAGCTCATGAGGGTAGAGCTTTGATCACTGCTCTCAACAATTTACGTGGCGAAAATACTTACGCCATGGCTGCTTAATCTGTCCCAAGGATAGATCAGCTTATGCCGAGATAAGATCTCCGCAAGCCATCATCGCTCGTCTTCTCTGTTTTGCGGGGGGCGAATACGCGGTGTCGATCAGCAGAACTGGGCCGCGGTGTGGTTACGCATCGTTGTTAAGACTACAGTAACTACGGAGGAGTTGAGGCTGTTGCCTGCCTTGCGCTTCCCGACAATCAAAGTCAACTAAGCATGTAGAACGTACGCGTTTATCTTCTCTGGACCAGGGTTCGATTCCCTGCAGCTCCACTGAATCCCTTCCAAAGACAAGCAAAAGCCCGAATTCGTAATGAATTCGGGCTTTTTGCTTTTCAGACCTATCCATTTTTGATCAAAAGGTGCCGATCCGTAGTGGGAAATTCGGTGGTGTGACTTACACAAATTCTTAACCACCGAATTTCAACTAAAATGCCTGATAATCAATTAGTTTATTAATTGAACATCTTGAATGTCAGGCATTCTGAAACAATTTTTAACCTTTTAATCTGTGTGTTATGTCAGACATGATCAAAATCCTTTTCTACAGTCGAAAAAGTAGAGTAAACAGTGATGGACGAGTGCCCATTAACATGAGAATCACCCTTAATGGCCAAAGATTTGAGGTGGCTACCTCAAGATACGTCTTACCAAATGAATGGTCGGACGAGGCAATGACAACTACTCGGAAGTCAAGAGATTCCAAAGAGATAGACGAATTCCTGCAAACCCTTCGGGCGAAAGCATTAAGTATTCAGAAGAAGCTACTAATGGTTGATAAAAAACTAACCATTGAAGAATTTTCCAACCAATGGCATGGTAGAAAAGAAAAGCCTAAAATGCTTTTGGAAATCTTTCGTCAGCACAACGAGCAAGTAAAAGCGTTGATCGGTACTCAATATTCGCATGCTACCTGGAAAAGATATAACACTTCACATGATCATACACTTCACTTCCTTCAACAGAAATATGGCGTATCGGATATTTCTGTAGATAAAATCAAATATGAGTTTATCACAGACTACGAGTTCTGGCTAAAGTCAATACGAAAATGTAACCATAACAGTACGATCAAGTATTTAACTAATTTTAAAAAGATTGTCCACATATGCTTAAATAACGGATGGATAGATAAGAATCCTTTTGTAGGATTTAAGATGGCTAATAAGGAAGTTGAAAGACCATTCTTAACTGAAGAAGAGTTGCAGACCATTGCATCGAAAGAATTCTTGATGCCAAGGATTGATCAGGTTAGAGATCTGTTTTTATTTTGCTGTTATACTGGTTTGGCTTATGTAGATATATGTAAGCTTAAACGGTCGGAGATTGCCAATGGCGTAGATGGGGAAAAATGGATATTTACTAACCGGCAGAAAACAGAATCGGCGTCGCGCATTCCATTACTTCCTCCTGCATTAAAGATCATAGATAAATACAAAGATCATCCTGAGTGTAAAATCAAAGATTGCTTGTTTCCGGTTCCAAGTAACCAAAAGATGAATTTGTATTTAAAGGAGATAGCTGATGCATGCGGGATTTCTAAAAACTTTACGACACATACCGCCCGACATACTTTCGCAACCACGATTACGCTAACAAATGGAGTTCCCATCGAAACGGTAAGCAAGATGTTGGGCCATAGAAACCTAAAAACCACCCAGCACTACGCCAAGATTTTAGATAAGAAAGTGGGTGAAGATATGAATCTGCTTAGATTGAAATATAAGGACGTAAAAAAAGATGAATAATCTAAATTTCCTTCCCCAAAGCAAATTAAAAATATTTTCAAGGTGGTGCCACCTTAGGAATTGTTGCTATTAACATTCATTAATTGTGGCCAAGTCACATAAAAAAGAATGCAGCAGATGAAGCGCTCCAAAATAACTGAAATTTATGAGAAAGGCACTGGCGGAAAATTAGGAGATGTGAAAAGCCCCATAGTATTGTGATATTGAATTGACGGCTGACTTAGTCGAAGTTTTAACGGAGAAGACTGTATTCAGGTCGGAAAATTCATTACTAGCAATGGCGATTATTACATTGGGAAAGAGAATAGAATCATCATCAACATAAGGTACATAAAGAATTCAAAAAATCATACTGACCAAACAAGACTAAATGGTTGTTGTGATTAGATACAGACGGACCAAATAAGCTATGCTTAAATGGACACGAAATTGGGACTGAAAAATCGGACTGCTGGATGGCACATTCAATAATTCTTGACAATGATAAAATTGTTAAGATTGAGTAAACGCAACCGACGACGAACAAAAGCATAAATAATGGCGTGGATGATTTTAAGATAAACGTGTTTTCAACTAATTTAGCTTGGCAACGTGGTTTCTAAACACGCCACTTCATATGCACAAGTGCTGGTGGTAGATATCCAAAGAAAGATCAAAATGGCTCTATTATAGATACCGGAAGTTCAGGTGCTATTTTTACGGCGGTAGTACAGTAGAAAGTATCTCTTACTAAGAGTCATACGATAAAAATCATAAAATGAAAAACACGTTTTTGTTATCAATATTTATTTTTTGCTCGTTTTATCTGAGCTCCGCACAACGTATTACTCAAGCAAATGTAATTTTTGTAATTGACGAAGAACTGGCATTAGGCTCCATTTCAAATGTTCGATTAACACGTAGTAATGGAGAAAAACTTGAGATGGGTTATTATCCTGGTAAACTCTTTTTTGAAACGGATAAATCCAATCAATTTGATTTCAAGTCTGACTCGCTTTTTTTAGCGTTTGATTACAATGTCTATTTAAAAAATAAGCATGTTGTTTATAATTATAAATTTTTAGCTAGCGAGTTTTGGTTAAAACAGGATTAT
>QFQM01000302.1 GCA_003243255.1 Flavobacterium psychrophilum
ACTTTCTGAAATTTATAGGAACAATACTACCCTTCGCTTGCAGTTAATTCATAGTAAGGTAGGTACCATTGCTGTTGAAAATGCCCTCAACAATTTGAGAAATGGGAACCTTGATGGAATAATATGTGTTGATATGCTTGGAGAAGGGTTTGATTTCCCTAACCTAAAGATAGCGGCAATACATTCACCACACAAATCATTGGCTGCAACACTTCAGTTTATTGGTCGTTTTACAAGAACCAATGCAGAAAATGTGACACATGCTAAGTTTGTAGCAATACCTGCAGAAATAGAGATAGAAAAACATTATTTGTACAGAACCAATTCAATTTGGAGAGAACTAATAATTGAAATGTCGGAAAGCCGAATTGATGAAGAAGTTTCGTCAAGAGAAATGATTGACGGGTTCCAGATAAATGAAGATGATACGACTGAAGAGTTTGAAGATCTTTCACTAAGTAGCATTGAACCGTCCTTTCACTCGAAAATTTATGCAATAAATAGAGGTGAATTTCAGTGCGATATGGCAATTGACCTGGGATCATTTGGACTGGAAATTGTTCACCGGGAGGAAAATCATGAAGAGAACATTTCTGTGTTAGTCTTGCAGGATATTAACTTCCCTAAATGGTCAAAAAGTAATACGCTTGTTAATGTATCCAACCACTTAGTTGTTGTTTACTTCGACAGTAATTCTTCCTTATTATTCATTAATTCAACGATCAAAAAAAGAGTTGAGTTTTATGACTTCATTCTTCAGTCATATTGTGTAGACGCGGATGGAGTTCTTCTTTCAGATCGGGAACTAAATAGTGTTTTGGCAAATATTGATGAGGCAGAATTTTTTAATATCGGCATGAGAAATAGAAGCCACTATGGAACAAATGAGAGTTATAGGATTGTTACAGGTCCAACCGCACATTTGTCAATTGACCGAAGAAACGCTGATAACTTCCATAGGGGGCATTTATTTGGGAAAGGGGTTGAAGAGGGTTCAAGCATCACGATTGGATTAAGCAGTTCCTCGAAAGTTTGGAGTCAACGAAATGGAAACTTGCATCTGTTCATAATGTGGGCTAAAGCAATAGCACATAAAATAAACGAACAATTGGATGGGCGCACTAATACGCCAATTGACGATTTACCGACCTCAGTGACACTGGATGTTCTTCCCGAAAAAGAAGTTGTGGCGGTTAATTGGCATGAATCAGCATTTAGAAATTTTATAAAGGTTGTTTATACTAATGGTGCAGAACCGATAACTATGGAATTAATAGATATCCAATTATCTTTTAATCACAACGATTCGGACAACGAACATTATAGGATAAGTTTGAACTGTGATCATTTCTCCTTGCCATTGTTTTTTTCCTACAATTATGATAATCATTTTACTTCAGAAAATGAAGCACTTTCTGACCAAGTCTTCGTATATAGAACGCAGAGTGATCGAGGAATGGGGATAATGGATTATCTAAATTCTTACCCACTTGTGTTTTATTATTCTGATTTCTCTTTGCTGTACAATGGGAATCACTATTTAGATGCACCGAGAGATAGGCAATTATTCCCGGAAGAATGCCTTGATAATTCCACAGCATGGGCTGAAAATAGCATAGACATAGAAAACGAATGCACAGGAGATACTTCAATACATTTCTTTTTGAAATCACAGTTAGCGGGAAGGAGTTTGCCCTTTTCCTATTATGATCATGGTTCCGGTGAAATCGCAGACTTTATCACTGCTGAAATGGACACAAACGAAATTCTTATCAAATTGTACCATTGTAAGGGATCGTCTGCCAGAAATCCAGGTAACAGGGTTGATGATATCTACGAAGTGTTGGGGCAGGGTATCAAGTCGCTAAATTATACGAATTATGCAAGGCTTATACAAAAGTTGGAACGAAGACAACGCGGCAAGACCCTTGATGGAGCTTGTAGCGATAATGTTGCACTTTTGAAGGATTTTATTGCCAACAATAGAGGCGTAAAAGTCGGGTTTCAGATTATCCTCGTACAGCCTGGTATTACAAAAAGTGGAATAGAGGATAGAATATCGCATCTTTTATCAGCGGCGAACAGTGCAATTAGAAACACGAATAATTGCAGGAATTTGCTTGTTATGACTTCTAATTAATGGGAGTCGAAATTTTCTGGATTATATGCAGCGACCAACGTCCATTGACCTATCAATTGAAATTGTGAAGAACAACAAAAGGTATTTTTATAATTAAATGAAACCGGGACCAGGAAGACAATGCTCGATATGGCAAATGGCATATTCAACGCGTTGAATCCATATAAGTTGAAAAATGTGCAACATCGTTAATTCTAAGTGTTTGAGTTAATGATTATAGTAGTAATTGATAATCAATCGTTTATTTCCGATAAAAGCTTCAAATCCTCCCAAAAATGGTTCGTAAAAACTCCAGCATGGGGCACAATTACGTTTCTAAATCTCTGATATACAATTATATCGGAGATTTTTTGTTATAGAAGACAGCCAAGGGTACAGAATAGCTCCTGCTAAGAAATTTTACGTATTAATACGCTACGTGCCCTGCAGGAGGTCAGCCGCAGCAAACCCCCTTATTAAGAGTCGGGTTGAGCCGCACATTGAAGCGGCCGTGGTGCAAATGGCTACCGACTATCCGGCCTTCGGCCAGGTACGGGCCCGCAATGAGCTGCGCAAGCGGGGTATATTCAGCTCAGCCGGGGCGTTCGCAGTGTTTGGTTGCGCCACGATCTGGAAAAATTCAGCAAACGCCAACGCATTGTAAACAAGTAGTTTGCAATGCGGTTTTTTATTTTTGGCAATGTTGGCCAAATTTTAAGTATTGTACTTATTTTTGTACTTAAATAGGTACACATGAAAGTTGTTAATTATTCTGAATTCCGTAATAATCTTTCGCAAAGTTTGAATGCAGTAAATGATGACCGGGAGATTGTTATAGTGTCCAGAACAAAAGGAAAAAATGTAGTTGTAATGGATCTGGATGAATATAACTCTATTCAGGAAACGCTTCACTTAACAAGTACAAAAGCTAACCGCAAAAGGCTGGAAGAAGCAATTACAGAAATGAACAATGATAAATTTGTCAGGAATAAACTCATAGAGAAGAAATAAGATGGAATTGGTCTGGCAAACAAATGCCTGGGAAGATTACCTCTATTGGCAGGAGCAGGATAAAAAAATACTGCAACGTATTAATGAATTAGTCAAAGATACACTGCGTTCTCCATTTAAGGGTATCGGCAAACCGGAACCCCTTAAAGGTGACTTGTCTGGTTATTGGAGCCGTCGTATAACAGATGAACACAGACTGGTATATGCCGTGAAGGAAAAAAGGCTGCACATCGTTCAATGTCGGTTTCATTATCACTAAGATGCCCGAACCAATTGTGCACACATTGCGACCAGAAGTTGAAGATCGTTCAAAAAATGGTTCGAAAAATTCCAGTAAGGGGCAATAAAAAGTCTTTTAAGTCATTGATTTGCAAGGCTTTTTTTATTTTACCGATTGTGGGGTTTTCCTGCCTATTTACGCTTTTTACCCCTTCATACTCACGCAAAAATGACACGCAGAAAGCCACCTGCTCGTGTTGATTCATTCGCCGGGATGAAGCGACCAAAGTGATTCACCGATGTGAAAAAAAGGAGAAACGGATTTCTTCACCGGTTATTCTTCACTCACACAACCAAACCTGCATTCTGCACCCCTGGCATGTTGCGCACTCAGTATTGTCGATGAAGATTTAACTGGCCCATAATTTAGGGTTGTACAACTAAAATTTCACGAGAAACTTACAATTATGCATAACCTATTGTTAGCGGGTATCGTCAGTGCAGTACTGGCCCTGTGTACTACATTGCCGCAAGATACCCACCCCCTCGTCGGCAAATGGGAATACTCTGCCACTCACCACGGCGGACCATTCAAGCTCATGGCCGTATTCCGGGCAAACGGAACGTTTGATGCTTTCGTCAACAAAAAAGAATTTGTAAGTGGCACTTACCGGCTAAAAAACGATACCCTTTATGTTTCCGACCCCACATGCAATGCCCAATATGAAGGAATCTATAAAGTAGAATTTTTCGGTAAGAATGATTCGTTGCTATTTCATGCATTGCAGGATACTTGCGTAGGCAGAAAAACAAGCACCGCGGAAAAGTTGTTTAAGCATATTACTCAAAAACCTGAGTAATAAAATCGATGAGAAGATTTTGCATCCTATTGCTGCCAATAGGCAGTATCGTGTTCATCTCACAAAGTGCATTTAAAAATCCGCTACCCGCTACGGCAGCAACACTCGGTAAAAAGTTATTTTTCGATCCGATATTGTCGCGTACGCGTACCATTAGTTGCGCGTCCTGCCATAAAGAAGAATTCGCTTTCGCTGACACTTCTGCTTTTAGCCTGGGTGTGCACCAAAAAAAGGGTTTTCGCAACACGCCATCAGCCATGAACATGAATTTGCAGGTGGCCTTTTTTTGGGATGGACGCGCCACCACTTTGGAACAACAGGCTTTGATTCCATTGGAGAATCCCATCGAGATGGACCTGCCCATTGAAACCGCTGTATGGCGTTTGAAGAATGATACTTATTACAAAGCTGCTTTCCAGTCTGTTTTTCACGAATCGCCCAATAAAAACAACCTGGCAATTGCATTGGCAACCTTTGAACGTACTTTAGAAACGAGCGATACGCCGTTTGACGATTGGCGAATGAAC
>QFQM01000024.1 GCA_003243255.1 Flavobacterium psychrophilum
ATCAGGAAGCATTAATAGGCGGATTCGTAGCATCATTGATTGACGACGGCAGTACGCTCCAGATGGGTATTGGTTCGATACCTAATGCGGCACTTGCTAAACTGACCAATCATAAGAACCTTGGATTGCACACCGAGATGTTCTCCGATGGTGTGATCGACCTGATAGAACAGGGAATCATCAACTGCAAATGCAAAGGCGTGACCAAAAACAGGGCGTTGGCTACATTTCTGATAGGCTCACAGAGGCTTTATGATTTTGTAAATGATAATCCGTTCATCTCAATGCGGGAATCTTCGTTTGTGAATGATACATCGGTAATCCGCCGTAACCCAAAAATGGTAGCGATCAATTCTGCTATCGAGGTTGATATTACCGGGCAGGTATGTGCCGATTCTATCGGTTCTAAAATGTACTCCGGAGTTGGTGGCCAAATGGACTTCATCCGTGGGGCATCGCTTAGCGAGGGTGGTAAGGCTATTATTGCTTTGCCATCGGTTACAAAAAATGGGGATAGCAAAATTGTACCTTTCTTAAAGCAAGGGGCAGGGGTAGTGACTACAAGAGCCCACGTACAATATGTGGTTACCGAATATGGTATTGCCGATTTGTACGGCAAGACATTACGACAACGCGCTACAGCTTTAACTAATGTCGCCCACCCTGACCATAGGGATACAATCGATAGAGCATACTTTGAATCGTTAAAAAACATCTCATAAAAAAAGGCCTGCAATTGCAGGCCTTCTATTTTAACTCAGGCACTAAGTGCCTAAGGATCTAAGAAACTTTTTAAGAAACTAATGAATGCCTTGTCATAACAGCCGGCTGCTCCAGTCCCATCAGGTCAAGGATAGTAGGGGCAATGTCGCCAAGTATACCATCTTTAACATGTTTAAGATCTTTATCTACAAGGATAATAGGCACAGGGTTAGTAGTGTGCGCTGTGTTAGGTGATCCGTCAGGGTTTATCATCGTTTCGCAGTTGCCGTGGTCAGCAATCACTATGGTTGTGTAACCGTTTTCAAGTGCTGTTTCAATAACTTCTTTTGCGCAGGCATCTACAGCTTCACAAGCTTTAATAGCAGCCTCCATAACACCGGTATGTCCTACCATGTCGCCATTAGCAAAATTAAGGCATACAAAATCTACCTCACCTTTTTTAAGTTCCGGAACAAGGGCATCTTTAAGGTCAAAAGCACTCATTTCAGGCTTAAGGTCATAAGTCGCTACTTTTGGTGATGGACAAAGCAGACGCTTTTCACCTTCAAAAGGTTCTTCTCTTCCTCCTGAGAAGAAGAAAGTAACGTGTGGGTATTTTTCCGTTTCAGCAATACGAATTTGTTTTTTGCCGTTGCGCGATACCACTTCACCTAATGTTTCGGTCAGGTTGTCTTTATCATATATTACGTGAATGCCTGTATAGTTGTCATCATAATTGGTCATGGTAACATAATACAGGTTCAGTTTGTGCATGTTTTGCTCGTGAATATCATACTGGCTAAGTACTTCGGTAAGCTGCCTTCCTCGGTCTGTACGGAAGTTAAAGAAGATAATTACATCGCCTTCCTCAATTTTTGCTAATGGCTGTCCTGCATCGTCAGTCATTACGATAGGCTTGATAAACTCATCCGTAACACCTTCGTTGTAGCTGTTATGGATACTGTCTACGGCATTGGTAGAAGGAGTTCCCTCAGCATTAACCAAAAGGTCGTAAGCCAGTTTTACTCTTTCCCAACGTTTGTCACGATCCATTGCATAGTAACGGCCCACGATTGATGCAAGTTTAGCTTTTTTGTCTTTTATGTGGTTCTCCAAATCAGAGATAAAGAAAACACCCGACTTCGGATCCACATCACGACCGTCAGTAAAGGCGTGAATGTAAACTTTGTCAAGCCCTGCTGCCTCAGTAGCATCAACAAGCCCTTTCAGGTGATCGATATGTGAGTGAACACCTCCGTTAGAAACAAGTCCTAACAGGTGTACTTTTTTATTGTTTTCCTTAGCATAGTTAAAAGCATCTACAAGAGGCTTTTCCTGAGCAAGGGTGTTGTTTTGAACCGCCAGGTTGATTTTTACAAGATCCTGGTATACAATACGTCCGGCTCCAAGGTTCATGTGGCCTACTTCGCTGTTACCCATTTGTCCTTCCGGAAGACCTACGTTAAGGCCATCGGTACGGAGCGATGCATTAGGATAGTTTTGGTACAGGCTATTGATAAAAGGTACGTTGGCATTGTCTATGGCTGATACTTTAGGATCCGGTGATTTTCCCCATCCGTCAAGTATCATTAAAATTACTTTCTTGTTCATTTTTAGGATATTATGATTTTTTGGCACGATTTTGGGTTATTATTAACCCGATAACGAGGGCTAAAATTACTATAATTTAGCCATTTATTTCGCAAGAGAGATTGTTTTGCAACCAATTTTTGAAGAATTTTTACAAAAAAAATGAGTTTGGTGCAATATCTTTATTACGAGACCGTTATAGTGTAGATTATTGATGAAGTGAGAGGCATCACCTGGGAAGAGGCTTGCCAAATGATAAATGTTAAATAATTGATTTTAACAGTGTTGCTATTTTTTTGTTAAGTTTTCTTTAACTATTTTAGCCGCCTGTCTAAAAACACAACTACTAGATTACTTATGGTTTACAACTTTTTTACGTCGGTTTTCTTTTTGTTCTTTTCAGTTACCGCAACAACACCAAAACACGCCGAAACTCCTGCTAATACTGTGAAAGCAGAAGTAAATGCTGTATCCGAAACAGTTTCAGTGTATAACCTTATTAAGGCACATTCACTGACAATGCCAAAGTTTGAATGTTTTCAGAAAGCTATGAATGGCTTTAAGAAGCTTAAGGCTGAAGGCAAAATCAAGAAAGATATTTTAACGCTAATCGATTTCAGCCAGTCGTCTAATACGAAAAGGCTTTGGATTATTGATATGGCAACCAATACAGTGCTTTACAATACTCTTGTAGCGCACGGAAGAAACAGTGGCGATGAATTTGCTACAGCTTTCTCTAATGAATCAAGCTCTAACAAAAGCAGTCTTGGTTTTTATGCTACAGGCGAAATTTATCAGGGTAAACACGGTGCTTCGCTTCGTCTTGACGGACTGGAGCAGGGCATAAACAGCAATGCCCGCAACAGAGCTGTTGTTGTGCACGCTGCTGATTATGTTACCGAAGGTTTTATCAAAGCACATAAAAGATTAGGCAGAAGCCAGGGATGCCCTGCATTGCCGCCAACATTGAACAAAGAAGTGATAAACCTGATTAAAGGAAAATCATGCCTTTTTATCTATCATCCTTCACAAAGCTATGCTACATCATCTAAATTACTGTCGTAATTTTTTGTAGAGCACATTGTCGAGATTATAGATGTCATTCCTGAACTGTAAACCGCCTTTATCCATCCAGGCGGTCCAATATAACTGATGAACGTGAGTCGCTTTACTGAGGCTCACGTTTTTTGTTTCACCTTCGGCAATCATTTCATCAAGCTTTTCTTTGGTCCAGCTGGCTTCTTCTTTATCCAGCACATAGCCGGCAAGTTTAAGCGGATCCTGTACGCGGACACAACCCGAACTCAGTGCCCTGTATCCTCTTTTAAATAGTTCCCTGTGGTTGGTATCGTGTAAGTACACACTGAAACTGTTCCTGAAATTAAACTTTACTAATCCTAATGAGTTGTTCAGCCCCGGGCTTTGTACATAACGGTAATGATCGGCTTTTTCCGGATCCCATTCTTCAGGCAGCGTTTCAACCGTATCGCGGTGTTTGTATATTTTCATGTTGTGGCTGGCAAAATAACTCCTGTCCTCAGTAGCCGAAGGGGTAAGGTCTTCTTTAAGGATGGTAGGTGGAACCGTCCATGTAGGGTTAATGACAAGGTTGTTAAGTACCGCATGCAACACCGGTGTCCTTCGTTGAGGTTTTCCCACAACTACACGGTAAACATCTATAGTGTCGTTTTCTTCTATAACCGCCATTTGGTATTCGGGAATGTTAATCAGCAATGCATTTTTGCCAAAGTCATAAGGAAACCATCGCCAGCGTTCAAGATTAGCGATCAATTGATGCTTGCGGGTGTTCAGGCTTGTGTTTAGTGCTTTTGCTGTTGTGGTGCTTACGATTCCGTCGGGATATAGCCCATGGCGTTTTTGGAAATGTTTTACTGCTTTCATGGTCTTGCGGTCGAATACGTTTCCTGTGGCATCGGCAGGTTCAAGGTCTTTCCAGTATACCAGCCTGTTTTTAATATCCGTTACTACATTGCCTGAATCTTTTAGCTTTACAGCACCGCTAATATCAATCTTTTTTAGGTTCTTATCGTCGGGGAGGCTGTTTAAAAAAGTCATGCCTTCTCTAAGTCCGGCGTACATTTTATGTGTAGGCCTGCATTTTTCAAGAGTGTTTTCTATGTCGTTTTTCGCTAATGCTTCACTAAGCATTTTGTTGCTGTCAAAGTTTTTAGAAGGTAGTGCCCAGTCGTAATATACTTTGTAAGGGATAAGTTTGCCTTTAAAAAGATGATTGGCAAGCTTGCGGAAGGACTGAGTTAGCAATATGTCATATTGTATGCATTGCGATTCGGTAATATCAATCTTGTTTTCTAACTCTTCAAGTATAGCAATGTTGTAGTCGGAAGGGAGCAGTCCGTCGTTTGCTGCATCTTTTATCGCTTCCAGTAAAGCCAGGCGGTTTTTTTCTTCGGTCCATACCGTTTTAGAGTCATTGGTCTTGTAAAAATCCCTGACGCCTTTGCTGGCTTCTTCAAAAAAATCGCCATCAATGGAATGGGAAGTGTTTTTCAGATGCTGGGTGTTTACCACAGCAGTGGGCTGTTTTTCTTTAACCCCCGCAGTATTTTTACAGGAGGCAAGAAAAAAAATACTTAGTATTATGCAGGCTACCTTCATCATAACGTTTGAAATTAGCTTTTACTAAATTTACAAAATGATTTATTGCGAAAAATGTAATTATTTGTGAAAGAGGCGTTAAAGCGTAAAAAAAACAAATCAGGTTAATGATGCAGTATACAGGCAGTTCAATAAAAACAAGAGATGAGGAAAAGTCGCTGGGTATATCGCACACAAAAAAAATGAAAAATTTTTATTGAGGTAACGAATTAGTAATAAATAATTTAAATGCAGATGCTGTAAAAACCTCTAATTTTTTTCATTGAAAAGTTTGCGAATATGGAAAGTGGTTGTATATTTGCACCACAATAACGCGGAAGTAGCTCAGTTGGTAGAGCTCCAGCCTTCCAAGCTGGTTGTCGCGAGTTCGAGCCTCGTCTTCCGCTCTGCGTTAAAAAGCCCAAACATAAGTTTGGGCTTTTTTATTGGCCTCACCCTCCCGATAGCTATCGGGATTCCAAAGGAGAGGGAGTAGCTTTACTTAAAATTGTTTTGTGTAGAGGTATGAATTTATTTGATATTGGAGAACATACTTTCAGTTCGCTAGAAATTTACGGTTTCCATTATTCAAGAATTTTGTTCAATATTTTGGCAATATTCTTCGCGTCATCTACGCCTCTGTGATGTGTTCCTTCCAAAGGAATATTCAGTATAGCCAATGCACCTGCCATCCCCTGTTCGTGTCCCAGTTTGTTTTTTAAGGCAAACAACGTTTTTACATTAATATGTGATGGTCCGAAAGGATAGCCAACATTCACCGCGCTGCATTGTCTTTGGAACTGCTTCAGGTCATATGCGCCAAAACTTGCCCACGCACGGCTTTGCGACATATAGTCTTTTTTAAGTATTGCGCAGGCTTCCTTAAATGATATGCCCTGTTCGACGACCATTTCGGGAGTTATGGTGGTTAATTCGGTACAGAACGCGCTGACTTCAGAACGCTCCGGTTTTACGATTATGCCGTGGTTATCGGTAATTTCTCCGGTGTGTATATCCAGCAGGCAGATGCCAATCTCTATAATATCGTTTTCAATGCCAGGTGGGTTGGGGCCATTCCAGCAGGTAGCTTCAATATCAACTACCAGTATTTTGTCTAATTTTTGTGCCATTATATTTACTTAAGGTCAGACAGGTCGCTTCCTGTTTCCAGTTCTTCAGGTTCTTTGCCCTGACGGAAAAGCCTTGCCTGCAAATCGCCTTTTAGGGTTATTTTATCGCCATGTACTTCGAGCCAGCTGCCTTCGCGCAGTCCTAATACCGGCTGAGGGTTTATCTTGTGGAATTCATTAATCCTGGTTTCCCTTGTTTCGCCCATATGGGTTGATCCTTCAATAGGGTCAAGGTAGTGCGGATTCAGGTTAAACGGAATCAATCCAAGGGTATTAAAGCTTGGCGGATAAATGATAGGCATATCATTTGTGGTTTGCATGGTTAGTCCGGTAATGTTGCTTCCGGCACTGCTTCCAAGATAGGGAGTTCCGTTCTCTACAGCTTTTTTTATGGCAGTCATTACATTGTTTTGGTACAGTTGTGTAACCAGCAAAAAGGTATTTCCGCCTCCTGTAAATATGGCCTCAGCGTCGGCTACAGCCTGTTCAGGGCTATCAAATTCATGCAGTCCTTTTACGTCGATGTTGATTGTTGCAAAAGTTTCGGCTACTTTTTTAGTGTAATCGTCATGGCTAATGCCACCCGGCCTTGCATAAGGCACAAAAAGCAACGATTTACAATCTTTAAAATGTACTTCAAGCGTGGGTAGTAAATATTCGAGGTAAGCGCCTCCGTGTAATGTGGAAGTACTTGCAATAATTAGTTTTTTCATCCGTTTAATAATCTAAGAAGAGGTAAAGTTACAAAGTTTTTGATGTACAGGATACGATGTTGTTTAGGCAATTCTGCGATGACTTTATACTTCTATAGTTAATCACCTAAACTCACTCGCTTGAAAAATTTATTTTTCCTAGTTTCTGTTGCTGCCACGTCCTTACTTACAGCTCAGGAGCGTGTCCCTCTTAACGGAAAAATTAAATCGGATGCCGAAGACCTTGAGGGCATTTATGTAATAAACAAAACTGCAGAGAATTCGGTTACGACAACCCGGGGCGGATATTATACAATACCTGCAAAAGCAACGGATACTATTATTTTCTCGGCTGTAAACATTATAGCTAAAGAAATCACGCTTGAACAAGAGGATATGAAATCCACGCTTCTAATTGTTTCGGTAGAAAAATATGTGCACGAACTGCAGGAACTTGTAATTGTAGATTACAGCCACATCAATGCGGAGTCGTTAGGTTTGGTTCCTAAAGGGCAAAAAAAATATACGCCTACAGAGAAACGACTGCTAACAGCAAGTTCTTCAAAAATGAATCCGATGGGACTTGATCCGATAATAAACGCCCTGTCCGGACGCACAAAAATGTTAAAAAAAGCTAATGAGACTGCTGAAAAGGAAAGTCTTATGGAGAAGATTAACTATATTTATAGTGAGGAAGAGCTTGTTGCAAAATTCAATATACCTTTAGAATATGTGCGGGGTTTTATTTTCTACCTGGTAGAAGATGCTAATTTTGCCAGAGCCATTAAAAATAAAAATGATACTGTGGCAAGATTTCTGATGAGTGGTTTGTCAGGAAAATACCTTGAACTTATTAAAGATGAAAAGTAAACTGCTATATGTTTTATTGTTCCTTTCGGTTGCTGCTTTTTCGCAGGAAAGGCAAAAAATGTTGGGAAGGGTAGTAGTGGGTGATAATGGTGTTGGAGATGTGTTTGTAATCAACAAAACTGCCGGCGAAGAGGTGAAGACCGACTATAAAGGATATTTCGATTTGCAGGCTAAACCAGGTGACAGGCTGGTAGTTTACAGTACTAAAATTGTGGTGCGTGAATTTATGCTTAATGCAGAATCTTTTAAAACATCACCTTATGTGATAAGTGTGAATTTTAATTCATACGAACTCGAAGAGGTTGTTATTAATAAGTACAGTCATATCAATTCTGAAGCGTTAGGGATAGTACCCAAAGGGCAAAAAAGATATACCGTTGCCGAAAGAAGGTTGTATTGTGCCAGTGCTATGACAATAGGAACGGTTATAGGTATCGATCCTATCATTAATGCGATTTCAGGCCGGACAAAAATGCTTAAAAGGGCTTATGCGACAGAAAAACAGGAAACAACAATAAGTAATGCAAGAGGTTTGTATTCGGAAGAAGAATTGACGGCAAACTATAATATTCCCAAAGAGCAGGTAAATGGTTTTTTGTTTTATCTGGCCGAAAATGAAGAATTTGCCGTAGCAGTAAAGGGTAAAAACAAGTCGTATATCGATTTTATGGTGGCAGAGCTCGCAAAAAAATACCTCAGGCTGCAACAAGAAGATAAATAGCTATAAACTACCAACCAATGAAAAACACAATAGCTTTTGTTTTATTTTTTTTACCGATGCTGTTCTTCGCGCAAGATAGGCAGATAGTATATGGCAAGGCTATTGCTGATGAGATGGCTATCGAATTCCTGACTGTTAAGAACCTTACGTCTGGTGTAGCAGGTACTGTAAACGAACAGGCCAGCTTCAGTATCAGTGCTAAAGCAGGTGACGAGATCGAATTTTCGGCACCGGCCTTTAAAGTGCTTAAGCACACCCTTACTGACCGTGATATAAAAGAAGAACTTTTTGTGGTAAGGCTTGAGGCTTCGGCTATATTGCTGGACGGCGTTGAACTCAGTGGCCTTACCGGTAGTCTGTACATCGATAGTAAGAGTACGGAAGTAATGAATGTTAATCAAAAATTTAAAGATGAGTTTAATACTTCGCTGCTCAATCTTGGCAGGGTTGTAGATAATCCTTCGATGAATCTGAATGTTCTTGGAGTATTTGGAATGCTCGCCGATGCTATTGGCCCTTCAGGACCGAAGAACGACAGGAAATCGAAAGATAAAGCCTATGCTAATGCTAAAGCAGATCAAAAATCATTTTCAAAAATCCTGAAGGAAGTATATCCTGAATCTTTTTTTACTGATATTATAAAAGTGCCCCGTGAAAAACTGGCGCTTTTCTTGAATTTTTGCAATGATGGCGCTAAACGTTACCTGCTTGATCCTAAAAATGAAACAGAACTTATAGCCTATCTTAAGGAACGATATACCCGATTTGCCAATTTATCCCAATAATTATGAAAGCCAAACATTTATTTTTTCTGTTTTTGTTGCTGCCGGTAATTGCATTTGCCCAAAAAGAACCCCGACAAATTCTCGCAGGGCGGGTAGTTGCCGATACGCTCAGGGTGGAAAGCCTTTCGGTACTGAATACTACATCAAACAAAGGTGCTGTAACCGATAATAATGGAGATTTTACCATTTATGCGCGTCCGTCAGACACATTGTTGTTTTCGGGTATAACCACACGCGATGCTAAGCTGGTGCTTAAAAAGGAACATTTTACAGGAAACAGGCTTTTGATTGAGCTTAACATAGATGTTACCATGCTTGATGAAGTGGTGATAAAAGCAACACCTCTTACGGGAGATTTGGAAAGTGACAGCAAAAAAGCAAAAACAAAGAATATTACCGGCGGAATGAATTCTGCAAAGCTTATTGAAACCGATGAAACAATACGCCCTATTGCAAACCCTAATACCGCTTTGCCGAGTAATGTTTTGGGCAGCCCATTAACAGGTGTAAACTTTAATGAGGTCTATAAAATGATCTTTAAAAAGAAAAAAAGAACCGACAAGGGAGAAGTTTATGCTAATGCAAACGGCAAAACTTTTACTGAAAATGCTAAGGAGCGTTTTACTTACCATTTCTTTGTCGAGATGCTAAAAATACCTAAAGATGAAATTGGGCTTTTCCTTGCTTACTGCGACAAAGGAAAAGAAACGGCCTGGATGCTCGATCCTAAATATGAATTTGAACTTACCGATTATCTGGTAAGTCAAAGTTCTGAATATTTAAAAAAGGGTAAATAAACCATTAAGTTTATTACATTTGGGGCAATGAGAAAAATTGCCGCATATATTTCACTTTTTGTGCTTGTAGCGACATTAATGTCGGCTGCGGTGCACAAATATTACGTGTCTGTTTTTCAGATGAACTATGTGCCTGCTAAAAAGGAGGTGCAGGTGACTTCCCGTATTTTTATTGACGATCTTGAAGCGGCTTTAGTTAAAAAATACAAGAAGCATCTTTATATTGGTACTTCTACCGAAGTTGCCGGTGCCGATGAGTATATTAAAAAATACATTTCGGAAAAACTCCACATAAAAGTAAATGGCAAGGAGAAAGCTATAAAGTTTTTGGGTAAAGAAACCGAAGACGATATACTTATCTGCTATTATACAATACCTGCCGAAAAGACCGTAAAGTCATTATCGGTGAGTAATACCGTTCTATTAGAGATGTTTGACGATCAGCAAAATATAATTCATGTTACCGTTCAGCGTAACAAAAAAAGTCTTTTGCTGACTAATAGCACTACCGAAGGTGTGCTCGAATTTTAAAACCCGGATTATGAAGAAACTACTATATACCCTGTCATTATTTTCTGCAATACAGCTTACTGCTCAGGAAAAAAATACACAAACTCGTGAACCCGGTCATAAGGACAGTAATAAGTTCAGTCAGATGTACGATCTGCTGGCTACGCCAAATATGTTCCGTACGGCATCGGGTGCTCCGGGTCCGGCTTATTACCAGCAGCAGGCAGATTATAAGATGGATATAGAACTGGATGATAAGAATACCAGGATATTAGGAAAAGAAACAATTACCTATCATAATAATTCGCCCGAAACGCTGGATTATTTATGGGTGCAGCTGGATCAGAACCAGCAGGCAAAAGACTCCAAATCTAAACTTGTGGAAAGCCAGAAAATGGACCCGGCCTACAAGCCAGATGCTTTTTCGCGACGTTATTTCGAAGAAGGTTTTCCGGGAGGATTCAATATTGAATATGTTCAGGATGCTAATGGCAAGCCTTTGAAACATACCATTAACCAAACCATGATGCGTGTCGATTTGCCTACCCCCTTAAAACCGGGAGCAAAAGTGTCATTCTCTATCAAGTGGTGGTATACGGTAAATAATTATCGTGTTTATGGTTTCCGTTCGGGCTATGAGCATTTTGATAAAGACAATAACAACTTGTATGTAATTGCGCAGTTCTATCCGCGTATGGCGGTTTATAATGATGTGGAAGGCTGGCAGAACATGCAGTTTTGGGGTGCGGGAGAGTTTGCATTGCCATTTGGTAATTTTGAAGTGAATATCACTGTTCCTGCCGACCATATTATGGATGGAACCGGAGAGCTTCAAAACAGGGCTGAGGTACTTACTGCCGAACAGTTGAAGCGTTATGAGCTGGCTACAAAAACCTATGATAAGCCTGTTGTTATCGTAACGCAGGAGGAAGCTGAAAAGGCTGAAAAAGGCTTTTCGGATAAAAAGAAGACATGGAAGTTTAAGGCAACTAACGTAAGGGATTTTGCCTTCTCTACGTCAAGGAAATTCATATATGATGCGATGGCGGTGAAGCTTTCTGAGAAAACGGTTATGGCTATATCTCTTTATCCTAAAGAAGCCAATCCGCTATGGGGTGATACTTCTACGAAGGTGGTTGCACATACGCTGAAGACATATTCGAAATATACATTTGACTATCCTTACCCTAAAGCTATATCGGTATCTGCCGAAGATCAGGGTATGGAATACCCAATGATATGCTGGAACTACGGAAGGCCGGATGAAAAAGGTTTTGTGAGCGAGAGGATAAAATGGGGTAATATGAGTGTTATCATCCATGAGGTAGGGCATAATTTCTTCCCAATGATCGTGAATTCTGACGAAAGGCAATGGACATGGATGGATGAAGGCCTTAATACTTTTCTTCAGTACCTGACGGAACAGGAATATGATGCGAATTATCCTTCGGCACGCGGACCGGCTTCCAAAATAGTGCCTTACATGAGCGGTGATCAGAAATTCCTCGAGCCAATAATGACAAATTCTGAGGCGATACATCAGTTTGGTTCTAATGCTTATGCCAAGCCTGCAACAGGACTGAATATGCTTCGCGAGGTTGTTATGGGTAAAGAGCTGTTTGATTATGCTTTTAAAACCTATGCCAACCGCTGGAAATTTAAGCACCCTACGCCTGAAGACTTTTTCAGGACAATGGAAGATGCTTCAGCGGTAGACCTTGACTGGTTTTGGAGAGGGTGGTTCTATACTACGGATTATGTAGATATGGGGATTCAGGAGGTGAAACAATATTATGTTACCGAAACCCAGCCGGAAAGCCTCAAGGATGTAAATATCAAAAAAGGCAGGTTTGATAAAGAAAAAGGGCCTTTTGTATATATGGTTGCCGATGAAGCAGATTTAAAAGGGCGTGATAAAAAAGCACTTGCTGTACAAGATGTAAAACTGCTTGAAGACTATCTGGATACGAAATTTACTGCTGAAGAGAAGGGTAAGCTGAAAGCGCCTAAATATTTTTATGAGGTAACGTTCAATAAGCCGGGTGATATGCTTATGCCTATTATTGCCGAGCTTACTTTTGAGGATGGAACTACTGAAAGCCATAACTTCCCGGTGCAGATATGGAGAAAGAATAATCAGACGGCTTCCCGTGTTTTTGCGACTGATAAAAAAGTTGCTAAAATTACGCTCGATCCTAAATTGCTGACGGCTGATATTGATACCACAAACAACACCTGGCCTAAACAGGAAGGTGTGTCAAAATTCGATCAGTTGGAGAAAAAGGGGAGTAAATAAGTTAAAATAGGCCTATTGGTTATAAAATCAGAAACCACAGGCCAATTAAAAACGTAATTTATGATACCTTTGTGTATTAAATTTTTGAAGCTATGTTTGGAATAGGAGGAGGAGAGCTTTTCTTCATCATTATAGTGGTACTTATGCTGTTCGGGTCGGATAAGATTCCTGAGATTGCCCGTGGCCTTGGAAAAGGTATGCAGCAGCTTAAGAATGCCTCAAACGAGATTAAAAGCGAAATTCATAAAAGTGCCGATGTAGATGGTATAAAAAAATCATTTGATGATATGGGCAACGACAATATAACTAAAAACATTACCGGCGAGATTGATAAGGTGAAGGAAGATATTGAAGATATGTCGGGACCAATAAAACGAATCAGATAATATGCTCGATAAGCTACTGGAACTGGACAGGGATGCTCTTGTGTACCTTAACTCCCTGGGATCTGAATTTTTTGACCCTTTTTGGGAATTCATCACCAAGCAGCAAAACTGGATTCCGGTTTTTGCCATCATTGCTTATCTAACCTTTAAAAGGCTTGGCTGGCGCCATGCATTATTGGTTGTAGGTATGGTTGCGGTGCTTATCGCTTTTACAGACCAGACGACAAATCTGTTTAAAAATGGTTTCCAGAGGCTAAGGCCGGGTAATAACCCTGAAATTGCAGGTATTATCAGGGCGGTACAGCACCGTCGTTCTTTCAGCTTCATTTCCGGGCATGCCGCCAATTCTATGGCTGCCGCATTCTTTTTATACAAAGTATTAAAGCCGTACCTCAAATATATGGGCTTCTTCTTTTTATGGCCACTTATATTTGCATACAGCCGTATCTATCTTGGGCTTCATTATCCGGGAGATATCCTTGTAGGATATGCATGGGGAATCTTTACCGGATGGCTGGTACTTAAGCTTTATGTTTATTTAAGGGATAAGTATTTTCCGCAAAAGGAAAATTTAGATAACCCTACTAACAGTGAGCCCGTCACGAATGGGTAACAGCACGGTTTCTACCCTTGGGTCTTCTTTAAGCAACTGATTGTATTCCAAAAGTATTTTGGTGCTTTTGTCATTGGCTTTTAAGGGCTCAAGAACTTTTCCGCTCCATAATACATTATCTGACAATATGATGCCGCCTTTGTTCATCATCGGTACGATTATATTAAAATAATTAATGTAGTTCTCTTTATCGGCATCGATAAAAACAAGGTCAAATTTCTTATTAAGCGAAGGGATCATGTCAAGTGCGTTGCCTAAATGCTGCGTTATTTTGTCTTTCCACGGAGAAAGGTCAAAATACTTACGCTGGAAATCATACAATTCCTCATTGTTATCCATAGTGTCCAGCGTGCCGTTTTCCTGCAATCCTTCGGCAAGGCATAATGTGGCATATCCGGTATAAGTACCAATTTCAAGTATATGTTCAGGATTCACCAGCTTCGATATCATACTTAATACCCTCCCCTGAAAATGTCCGCTTAGCATACGTGGCTGAAGTATTTTCCGGTGGGTTTCCCTGTTAAGTGCAGCAAGTAGTTCTGGTTCGTTTTCGCTGTGGAAAGCAGCATAGTCTTCAAGTTCTTCGGATATGAAATGCATAATTTGGTTTTTAGCAAAGGTAAGAAATGACAGGCTAAGGATAAATTATCTTAGAAAGTTTGGCAAATGGCTAATTGTAAGGTGAAAACGGCTATTTTTACTCTGCTAAAATATTGCTATGAGGGGTCTGTTTACTTTTTTATTTGCGTTTATTTTTGTTTCAGGGTATTGTCAGGTTACCAATCAGGGTAAGCCGCTGAGCTGGGATTTTATCCAAAAGGCTAACGTAGCCCGTGTGGTTATGCCGGTTTTTGACCTCGAAAAATACAGGGAAGAAGACGAAATTAATGACAGGGATAAACAAAAAGCGTGGCGCTATGGCTATGAATTTTTAGTAGATCATAACCTCAATAATAGCGGGCAATGGACAACCCTGCCTGATGGTGATAGGGTTTGGAGGATACGGTATTATTCTAAAGGGGCAAAAACGCTGAACTTCCTTTTTAGCGATTATTACATGCCTGAAGGAGCAAAGGTATACCTGTACAATGATGACAGAACCGACTTGCTTGGTGCTTATGACGCGGCTCAAAACAATGAAAGACGGGAGCTTGGTACATGGCTCGTAGGTGGTGATGATATATGGATTGAATATTATGAACCTGCTGCTGTAAAAGGGCAGGGTAAATTAGAAGTGTTTAAGGTAGTGCATGGATACCGCTCGGTAGCCGGACTGCAAAAATCACCTGACGATGACCTTAATGCTTCGGGTATCTGCAATTATGATGTAGATTGTGATATGGGTACTATCAATACCCAGAAAGATATCAATAAAAAAGCCGTAGGCCTTATCATAGTAAACAATTCAAGCTTTTGTACCGGTACACTTATCAATACAACCGCTAATGACGGAACACCTTATTTGCTGACAGCCAATCATTGTACAGAGGGCAGGAATGTATCTAACTGGGCATTCAGGTTTAACTGGATAAGCCCAAATCCGGTTTGTGCCGAAGATAAGAACAGTACAACCAATGCGCCCAACTATTACCAGACAGCAAGCGGTGCGGAGCTAAAATCTCAAAGTGCTGCAAGTGATTTCTGCCTGTTGAGGCTTACTTCACAGCTTCCGGATGAATGGGATCTTGTATGGGCCGGCTGGAGCAGGAGCACAACACCCCCTTCGTCTACTTTTGGTATCCATCATCCTTCGGGAGATATTATGAAAGCATGCAGGGATAATAGTTCGCCCTCTATTAATAATAACGATGGGCTTTTTATGTGGGTAGTGAACGATTGGGATATGGGTGTTACCGAAGGAGGTTCTTCGGGTTCATCGTTGTTTGATAATAATGGCAGGATAATAGGTCAGTTATACGGTGGTGAATCGGAATGTAGCGGAACCACTGATAATGGCGGTTTTGATATTTACGGAAGGTTTGATATTTCATGGAATGGTGGCGGATCTTCAGCGACAAGGCTTAAAGACTGGCTCGATCCGGGAAATACAAATGCGCTGACGATGAATTATAAATCGTCATCGGATGATCCGCAGCAGGAAACCAAACTTGCTGTTTACCCCAACCCTACTGATGGTATATTTGTAATAGCTGTGCCTAAAGTTTCAAAATATGCCCTGTTTACTGTTGTTGGGCAGCTTGTTGCTGAGGGGCAGTTGGTTCCCGGTAACAACAGTATAGATATGTCAGATTTGGCTGTAGGGATATATCCTTTGGTTATAACAGAAGCTTCGGGGCATTCAGTAGAATATAAGATGGTTAAACAATAACTTTAAGAATTACTTTTGTTATATATATAACATTAACCATTATATTTACGGCCATAAATAAAACTATATGAAAAGAAAAATTACGCTTATGTTACTAATGCTTGTAGGGATAGCTACAGCACAGGTAACAAATGAGGGTAAACCTTTCAGTTGGAAAGGCAAAGGTTTCGAAACTATTGAAGCCTACACTATGCCTCATTTTGATCTTGCCAAACTTCAGGCAGAAGATGTATTAAACGATAAAGACAAGGGAAAGCCATGGCGTTATGGATTTGAATTTATTGTAGATCATAATCTACAGAACAGCGGAAGCTGGACCACGCTGGGTAATGGTGACAGGGTATGGAGGATTCGTTACTCTTCAGAAGGCGCGCAGACACTTAACTTTTTGTTCAGTGATTTTTTTATGCCTAAAGGCGCAAAAGTATATCTGTACAATAATGACAGGACAGATTTGCTGGGTGCTTATGATGCACAACAGAATAATGAAAAGAGAGAGCTTGGTACATGGCTTGTTAAAGGAAGCGATATCTGGATAGAATATTATGAGCCTGCCGCTGTTGCAGGACAGGGTAAGCTTGAGGTGTTTAAAGTGGTACACGGTTACAGATCGTTAAGTGCTATACAGAAAGATGCCAGCGACGGACTTAATACATCGGGTAATTGTAATTATGATGTAAATTGTTTTATGGATGATATCGACGGACTTAAAGATATCAATAAGAAATCGGTAGCGCTTATTATTGTGGCAAACTCTGCATTTTGTACAGGGGCTCTTATAAACAATACAAGCAATGATGGTACGCCATATTTTTTAACAGCGAATCACTGTACTGAAGGAGAAAATGTAAACCAATGGTCGTTCCGTTTTAACTGGATAAGTACTAATCCGGTTTGTGCAGGAAGCGCACCAAGTACTGATAACGCGCCAAATTATTACCAAACGGTTAGCGGTGCACAGCTAAAAGCCAAACGTGCCCAAAGTGATTTCTGTTTATTGCAGATTACATCTACATTGCCAAGCGAATGGGATTTGGTTTGGGCCGGATGGGACAGAAGTGAAACCCCTGCTGAATCTACTTTTGGTATCCATCACCCGGCAGGAGATATTATGAAAGCCTGCAGGGATTTTAATGCTCCATTGCTAAACAATGATGGTGGTGAATTTATGTGGGAAGTAGCTGACTGGGATCTGGGTGTAACACAGGGTGGTTCTTCAGGATCGCCGCTATTCAATCAGGACGGAAGAATTGTTGGCCAGTTATATGGTGGTACTTCAGGGTGTAACGGAGATACTGATAACGGAGGTGACGACTATTACGGAAGATTTGGTAAATCATGGGATGCAGGTACAACTTCTTCTACAAGGCTTAAGGACTGGCTTGACCCGACCAATACAGGAGCAATGACAGTTGATTACATTCCGGTACAGCAGGCGTATGCAGTAAATGCAAGAGTTTCTGTTCCAGAGCTTGGCCTTGCGGGCTGTGATACCGATGTGCATCCGGTTATCCGTCTTGTGAACAAAGGCACACAAAATCTTACTTCGGCACAGATAACATATACTTTTAATAATGTGCCTGCAGTCATCAACTGGACGGGAGATTTAGTGATTAACACAGCAATTGATATTGAGTTGCCCGAACTGACAGGTGTATCGGGAGAAAATGTATTGTCGGTTGAAGTTGCATTGCCTAACGGACAGGCGGATGAGGATACTTCGGACAATACTTCTGTTTCGAATTTTATAATTAGCGTATTTGAAGTGACTAACGTAGAGTTCTCTCTTCAGACCGATTATTATGCTGAAGAGACTTCGTGGGAGCTGAAAGACGAAAACGGAACTGTTTTGTATGAAGGTAATAATTATGATGAGTTTGAATCGTTCTCACAGACTTTTGAACTGACAGCTGCCGGATGTTATACTTTTACGATTTATGACAGCGAAGGCGATGGTATTTGTTGTGATTATGGACCGGGCTTTTACCGATTAGAGACCGAAGACGGCGCTTTAATTCATTTAGGAGGTTCTTTCGGTAATTCCGAAAGCATTAACTTCAGGTTAACTGATGATGTTGCTGCAAATGATGTTGTGTTTAAGTCTTCAATAAAGATTTATCCGAACCCGTCTACAGGAATATTTAATGTGATTTCTGAAAATAATCTTGATTACAGGCTGACGAATATGTTAGGGCAGACTGTAAAAACCGGAAGCCTTAACCAAACCGGAAATGTAGATATCAGTTCTAATGCAGCCGGTGTTTACATGCTGAATGTTAAAGATGCAGAAACCGGTAAAACTGCTAATTATAAGCTGGTAAAACAGTAATTATACAATCTGAAAATAGTTACAACTCCGGAAATGGCATCGCCTGTTTCCGGAGTTGCTGTTTTTAGGGTAGTGGGTATAAACGGATATTTGCTAAATAGTTAGTACCTTTGCGGCATGCAAACGGAGAAGAAAGATATAAGGGCGCTGACAAAAGAACAATTACGTGATTTTTTTGTAGCCAATGGCGATAAGGCATTCAGAGGTAACCAGGTGTATGAGTGGTTGTGGAGCAAACATGCCCACAGCTTTGACGATATGACCAATGTTGCCAAAAGCACCAGGCAGATGCTGGAGGATAATTTTGTTATCAACCACATTCATGTAGACCAGATGCAGCAAAGTAGTGACGGAACTGTGAAAAATGCGGTACGCCTACACGATGGCCTTGTTGTTGAGTCGGTTCTTATACCTACAGAAACCCGTACCACCGCCTGTGTATCGAGCCAGGTGGGTTGCAGCCTTGATTGTAATTTTTGTGCTACTGCAAGGCTTAAGCGTATGCGTAACCTGAATCCGGACGAAATCTTCGATCAGGTGGCTGCCATTGATGCCGAAAGCCGCTTGTATCATAACAGGCCGCTTTCTAACATTGTATTTATGGGGATGGGTGAACCGCTTATGAATTACAATAATGTTATAAAGGCTATTGATAAGATTACTTCTCCTGAAGGTTTGGGTATGTCGCCTAAGCGTATTACTGTTTCTACTTCAGGGCTTCCCAAAATGATAAAAAAGCTGGCAGATGACGAAGTTCGCTTTAAGCTTGCCGTTTCTTTACACTCAGCTATCGATGAGGTGCGTTCTAAAATTATGCCTTTCAGTGAGAATTTCCCTTTGGCAGACCTGCGTGAATCGCTTGAATATTGGTACAGAAAGACCAAAAGCCGTGTTACGTATGAGTATGTGGTCTGGAAGGGTATCAATGACAGGAAAGTAGATATTGACGCATTGGTGAAATTCTGCAAATATGTTCCCTGCAAAGTAAACCTTATCGAATACAACCCTATTGATGATGGCGAATTCCAGCAGGCAGACCCTGAAGTGATAGATGCCTATATAAAAGCTTTGGAAAGAAACGATATTGTAGCCAAAGTGCGCCGCAGCCGTGGTAAAGATATAGATGCTGCCTGTGGGCAGCTGGCGAACAAAAACGAAGCCGCGGTTTAACAAAAACTTTCTTAATTCCACTTTGGGGGTTGTAAGGCTTTTGTTATCTTTGATGCGCAATGAAGATAACAGAGCAAATTAAGCAGCCCATATCTCAGGAAATGGAACTTTTCGAGAAAAAGTTCCATGAGTCAATGTCTTCTAAAGTGGCGTTGCTGAACCGAATCACCTATTACATAGTAAACCGTAAAGGGAAGCAGATGCGCCCTATGTTTGTGTTTCTTACTGCCAAGATGGTAAGTGGCGGAACGGTAAACGAGCGTACGTATAGGGGAGCATCGGTAATTGAGCTTATCCATACTGCAACCCTGGTGCACGACGACGTTGTTGACGACAGCAACAGGCGCAGGGGCTTTTTCTCCATCAATGCTTTATGGAAAAATAAGATTGCCGTACTTGTGGGCGATTATCTTCTTTCTAAAGGATTGTTGCTTTCTATAGATAATGGTGATTTTGATTTGCTTCGCATAATATCGGTTGCTGTTCGTGAAATGAGCGAAGGGGAACTGCTTCAGATTGAGAAGGCCCGCAGGCTGGATATTACTGAGGACATATATTATGAGATCATCAGGCAAAAGACAGCCACACTGATTGCCGCTTGTTGCTCACTTGGTGCCTGTTCGGTAGATCCGGATGGTATACATACCGAAAAAATGCGAAAGTTTGGCGAACTGATAGGTATGGCCTTCCAGATTAAAGATGACCTTTTTGATTATACCGAAGATTCAATAGGTAAACCTACCGGTATTGATATCAAAGAACAAAAAATGACCCTGCCTCTTATTTATGCATTGAATAATAGTACTAAAGAAGAGAAAAAATGGGTGATAAATTCTGTTAAGAATCATAATAAAGATAAAAAGCGCGTTAAGGAGGTTATTGACTTCGTTAAAAAGAAACAGGGGCTTGCTTATGCAGAAAAGCGCATGGCTGAGTTTCGTGAAGAGGCGCTTTTACTACTTTCAGATTATCCGGCATCAATTTATAAAGACGCACTGATGCTGATGGTAAATTATGTGATTGAAAGAAAAATCTAAATCTTTACTAATGTTGTAGCTTATCTCATTTATACAACACCCAAACCATTTTTTTAAGAATACCTATACATTGCCACAACAAAAACGTTGTAGGTTGATTTTTTATGCCTGCTTGCTAAAATGATTACTATCTTATTTTATTGGTTATATCGTAAAAAATTATCTTAAAAATAATAAAATTCATTTTTGTATAGTATTTGTATTGTCAATATCCTATTTGTGTAGAAGGAATCTTCATAATTTTATTTGAAACCTATTAAACACAAAACATTTATGAAAAAAAATTACCTGGCCCTGCTGATGCCTTTAGTATTTGCAGGGAGTGTTCAGGCTCAGTCCCCTTCAGCGGCTGCTCCTGTGCCAACTGTTCCTTCGGCTGATGTTATCTCTATGTTCAGCGGTGCATATACAAACGTTACAGTTAATACCTGGCATACTGATTGGTCGAGTGCCGGCCTTGAAGAGGTTGATATTGCAGGAGATGCTGTAAAGAAATATACCAATATGGGATTTGTAGGTGTAGAAACCGTAAATCCGAATCAGATTGATGCCAGTGATATGACTTACTTTAATGTAGATGTATGGTCGCCAAACTTTACTACTATTAAAATTAAGCTGGTTGATTTTGGTGCTAATAATGCTTATGATGGTCCGGGCGGTGACGATGTAGAGCATGAAGTGAGTTATCCGGGGCTTAGTCAAAATACCTGGCATACATTAAAGATACCAATGACGGCTTTTGCAGGCCTTACAACCAAAGAGCATATTTCGCAGCTGATATTTGCCAGTGAGAACAGTGCGACGGTTTTTGTAGATAATGTATATTTCAGTAATGAAGAACCGGTTGCGCCATCTGAGCCAACAGCAGCTGCTCCGGATCCTACGGTAGATGAAGCAGATGTTATTTCGTTATTCAGTGGTGTTTACACCAACGTGCCTGTTGATACCTGGCATACGGAGTGGTCTCAGTCGACGCTTGATGAAGTGCAGATTGCGGGCAATGATACTAAAAAGTACAGCAATCTAAGTTTTAACGGGGTTGAAACCGTTGGGCCGAACGCATTAAATGTAACCGATATGGATTATTTTAATGTAAATGTATGGTCGGGCGATTTTACGCTGTTCAAAATTAAACTTGTTGACTTCGGTGCAAATAATGTTTATGATGGTCCCGGAGTTGGTGATGATAGTGAGCACGAGATTGCCTTTGAAGCACCTATACAGGGGCAATGGATAAGTTATCATATACCTATGAGTTCTTTTACAGGGCTTACTTCTAAAGAGCATATCTCGCAGCTTATCTTCTCAAGCAACGGAACATCAACTGTATATATAGATAATGTATACTTTAATTCGGAAGATATTGTTGTAAATGAACCTATGACAGCTGCGCCTGATCCAACAGCACCTGCCGATGAGGTGATTTCATTATTCAGCGGGGTGTATACAAACCAGCCTGTTGAAAACTGGTATACCAACTGGTCTACCGGTTCTATGACTGATTTGGAAATTGAAGGCAATGCCACTAAAAAATACGGTGCAATGGGTTACGTTGGTACTGATATAGGTATTGATAACCAACTTGATATTTCTGATATGGGATACATGCACATGGATGTATGGTCGGCTGATTTTACGTCTTTCACAATAAAAGTGGTTGATTTTGGTGCCAACGGCGTATATAACGGTGCCGGTAGTGACGATTCTGAAGGTGTGTATACTATCGCTGAGCCTGCACAGGGTGAATGGGTATCGCTTAATATTCCGGTTACTGAACTTACAGGGCTTACAGGTAATGAGCATATATCTCAGCTTGTGTTTGTAAGCGAGAATGGCGCGACAGTATATGTAGATAACATTTATTTCAGTGAAAATTCAGTTGCAGGTATTGATGATCATGCCGTAAATAAATATATCATGTATCCGAATCCTGCTCAGAATGTGCTAAACCTTCAGGCAAACTCAGCTATTGAGAAAGTAACTGTGTACAATATGCTGGGTCAGCTTGTTGTTGATATGCAGCCGAATGTTGATGCGGTTAATATGGACGTAAGTCAGCTTCAGGCAGGGACTTATATCGTAAAGGCATCTGTTAACGGAGCGGTAACTACTCAGAAGTTTATTAAAGAATAGTTTTTAATTGTGATAATTGAATTTAAAAACCGCCCTTGTGGCGGTTTTTTTGTTTCTGACAATCAGCGGTTTGTTGGTGGATTCGAAAAAAAATAAATTATTTTTACATCTTAATGCAACCATTTTAAAAGACATCTCGTCTATGCTAATAGAAGTTGGTTAGTAATTGAGAAATGAAAACCGCTAAACCAAACAACCAATCATTTTGAAAGTAATTGCCCTACATCAGGAAGAGAAAGATATAATTGCCCAGGCAGCGGAAAACAACCGTCATGCCCAGCAACAGATCTACTCTAAGCATGCGCCGAAAATGCTGAGTATCTGCAGGCAGTATGTAAAAGATGTACACCAGGCCGAAGATATTATGATAACAGCCTTTATGAAGGTTTTTACCAACATTAAAGCCTTTGAGCATAAGGGGAGTTTTGAAGGCTGGATACGAAGGATAATGGTAAATGAATGTATTTCTTACCTGAGAGTCCAGAAAAAAGTGAAGTTCCTTGAAGATGAGTTTTATATTGAAGATGCCTTTAACAACATAGAAAGCCATTTTTCAGTTGAAGACATACAATCGCTCATAGATAGTTTGCCCGATGGATACAAAATGGTGTTTAACCTTTATGCGATTGAAGGATTTAAGCATCAGGAAATAGCAAAGATGCTCGGGATAAACGAAGGGACATCTAAATCACAGTTATCGCACGCAAGGAAAATGCTGAAGGATCAGATTAACAAATTAAAGAATTACGAAAATGGAACCGAATAAAATGGAAAAGGATTTTAAGGAGAAGCTGGAGCAAAGGACCATCCAGCCTTCTGAAATGGCATGGGACAGGCTTGACGCAATGCTTTCGGTTGCTGAGAATAAAAAGCCTGAAAAGAAAAGGACATGGCTATACATGGCTGCGGCTTTTTTAGTGTTCCTTCTGGTTGGTGTATTTTTCTTAAACCAGGAAAAAGAAAATTCAGGTATTGATAATACAAATAGTGTAGTGACCAATGAAGATAATACTCAAAAGGCTTCTGAACCTTTAAATAATAAAACGATTATCGCTCCGGTACATACTCAGGAAGCAGTTGCACATCAGTCTCCACTTCACCAAAATAAAAAGGTAAATGCCGGAACTGAAAAAGTTACTGCTGAAAAACTGGCAGAAGCTTTACCACAGGAAGTGATTGCTTCAAACGAGAAAAAAGAATCTCCGGTAATTGTTCAGGAGAATACCAATAAACTGTTTGCCGCTGCGACAGCAACCGAAACAGCCAAAAAGAAATCAACTGTAAAAGTTGATCCTAATTCACTGCTTTCGGCAGTAGAAGAAGAGCTTGACGACAGTTTTAAAGACAGGGTGCTTATAGGAGCAGCCAAGAACTTTAAAGCAGTACGCTCGGCGGTTGCCAACAGGAATTACGAATAAATCACCAATAACAAATAATAAATAAATCATCAACATGAAAACAATAACTTTTTATGTAGCAGGATTGCTATGCCTTCTTACGACCAAAGCATTATCTCAGGAAAAGAAACTAACGTTTGAACAGAGAGCAAGAGAAATATCTCAAAATATTGAGGCAATTACAAAACAGCAAAAAGATTCGCTTAAAATAGAGGTTGAAGCTGTAAATGTTAAGCTTGATAACAAAGAAATTACCGAAGAGCAGGCTGAAGCACAAAAACAGCAGTATGCCGAAAAACGTGCTAAAAATATTGAAACAAAGGTTGCTGTAGAGCAAGGCAGGCTGGATCAATTGGTAAAGGATAAAGTTGATGGAAAAGTAGCATATAAAAATCATACGATTCATGGTATCTCTTTTATCAGCTATGAAAAGGACGACGATGATGATACTACTAAAGTTTGGGTTAACCGTTATGACTATAAAAGAACTACTTCGCAGTTTGTGTTTGCTTTAGGTATTAACCGACTTATGACTGACGGAAAAGTGGATACTTCGAATTTTGAAGACAGGTCTGATTTTTATGAGTGGGGTGTGGCGTGGAATTCAAGGATATTCAAGAACAATAATCTCCTGCATTTTAAATACGGACTTTCGCTACAGTATAATAACTTAAGGCCAAAAGATGATAAGATATTTGTCGCTGACGGCGATAAGACAATATTAGTAGATTCAGGAAGGAATCTTGATAAAGTACGCCTTCGTTATGTAAATCTTGTTGTGCCAATGCATTTGGAGTTTGACTTTACGCCAAAAAAAGTAAATGGGGATAAAGTATATTATCCGATTCAAAAAAGCTTCAGGCTTGGTGTTGGTGGATATGCAGGCGTGAATGTAAAGGAAAAGCAGATTCTTAAATATAAAAACGATGATGGCAACAGGGTTAAGGATAAAACCAAAGGCGATTTTAATGTAAATGATTTTACATACGGATTAAGTGCTTATGTGGGTTATAGAGGTATTAGCGTGTATGCAAAATATGATCTTCAGCCGGTATTTAATAACAACGATATAGATCAGAATAACTTCTCTTTAGGATTGCGTTTTGATTTCAATTAAACAATGGGTTAGTTTTGTACTTTGAAAGAAGGGTGTCGGCGTAAACGGCACCCTTTTTTGTTTAAAATTACTCTGATTAACGTTAAGTGTGTTAAAATACCCACTATTGGGTATTTTCTGATGTGTAATACAGATGTATTTTTGAAAAAGTTTTTAGGGTTACTGTGAACAGTTAATCACCCACAAGGAACCGTCCAATTCCGAGTGCTTTAACAGGGATCAGTGATCATTAGATGTAGTGTATTTCTTTTTTTTTGGTAATGAAAAGCAGGCTGAGTAAGAGCCTGCTTTTTTATTTTTGTAACTTTGGCACTCATAATATTTTTCCACTTACATCTTGATATCCAAAGCCAGTATAGATACCGTTTTTGAGACCGCCCGCGTTGAGGAGGTTATTGGTGATTTCGTTAACTTAAAAAGGGCAGGTACCAACCTTAAGGGGCTGAGTCCGTTCAGTAACGAAAAGTCACCTTCTTTCATGGTATCTCCGGTAAAACAGATATGGAAAGATTTCAGTTCGGGAAAAGGGGGTAATGCTGTTGCCTTTTTGATGGAGCACGAGCATTTTACCTATCCTGAAGCCATTCGCTACCTCGCGAAAAAATACAATATCGAACTCGAAGAAACGGAACAAACGGAGCAGGATAAGGAGCAGGCGAATGAAAAAGAAAGTATGTACCTGGTTTCAGAGTTTGCCCAAAAGTATTTTCAGAATACACTTTTAAACACCGATGAAGGCCAGGCTATAGGTTACTCTTATTTTAAAGAGCGTGGTTTTACAGGTGATACCATAAAGAAATTTGGTTTGGGATATTCTCCGGAAGAGTGGGATGCTTTTACTAAGGAAGCTCTTGGGAAAGCCTACAAGCTCGAATATCTGGATAAAACAGGTCTTACTATAACAAGGGAAGACGGAAGGCATATCGACCGTTTCAGGGGGCGTGTGATGTTTCCTATACAGAGTATGTCTGGCCGTGTGCTTGGTTTTGGAGGAAGGATACTGACCAACGATAAAAAAGCGGCTAAATACCTTAATTCACCAGAAAGCGATATTTATCATAAGAGTAAAGTGCTTTACGGGATTTATCACGCCAAACAGGCTATAGCCAAACAGGATAACTGTTTCCTTGTGGAAGGATATACGGATGTGATACAATTCCATCAGGCGGGTATAGAGAATACAGTAGCCTCATCGGGGACTGCGCTTACGCCGGATCAGATAAGGCTGATCAACAGGCTGACAAAAAACATTACGGTACTTTTTGATGGTGATGCAGCAGGTTTAAGGGCATCGATTCGTGGTATAGATCTTATCCTTGAAGAAGGAATGAATGTGAAGGTATGCGCTTTCCCGGATGGTGAAGACCCTGATAGCTTTGCAAAAAAGACACCACATGATGAATTGGTAGCCTACCTTAATGATAATGCCAAAGACTTTATACAGTTCAAGGCCGGACTCCTTATGGATGAGGCGAAGAACGACCCTGTGAAAAAGGCAGGACTGATTAGGGATATGGTAACAAGTATCTCTAAAATACCGGATCGTATACAGCGTGAGATTTATATTCAGGAATGTGCACGCATTATGGATATTTCTGAACAGGTGCTTTCCAGTACGCTTGCCCAGCTGGTGCAAAAAGATGTGGCTGATGCAGGCAAAAAAATGAAGGAGGAGCAGCGTGAGAATGCAATGAAGCCTGTTTATGAGGAGGAGATGGGAATGTATGGCGAATATCCTGTAGATAATCAGGAGGCTAATTCTATGGATGGTATTGAAAAAGCAATTGTAGATGCGCTTTTAAAATACGGACATGTAGAAGAAGAATTTGAAGACACTTATGTGAAGTTTGACGAGTTTGGGGTTGAGAAGGTTGTTAAGGAGAAAAAAAGCTGCCGTGTATACGAAAGAGTATATATGAATATGGTGGAAGATGAAATAGAATTCTCTAATACGGACTTTAAAAAAATGTATGATGAATTGATTTATAAGTCATACGGTTTAACCGAAAAAAGGGCGTTTTCAATTAACGATGTTTCTCATGATTTACAGGGACTGGCTACAGAATTGTATATGGAAGACGAAAAATATCTTTTAAGTGGGTGGGAAGAAAAGCAAAGTATACCTGTCAGGTCTAAATTTGATACGATAGTAAATCATATCGATCAGCTAATCCTGGATTTAAGATGGAGGCTTATGGATAAATATATAGCCAGCCTTATTTCGCAAGTCCTGCCCAATGTGGATAATAATGAGACAATGACACAGATTAGGGATAATCAGGTATTTATTAATAAGGTGTCGGAAAAACTCGGAAGGATAAGAGTACGGAAATTAAATATATAAAAACGCCCCGGTAGTAAGCGGGGCGTTTTTTTTGGTTGGTGGGGGATTGGATAAAACAATACCGCCACTAGTACTTTATAGTAAGTGTAATGTTGTTTTCCGTGGATGGGTGGTTTTGATTAAACAATGTCTAACGTTTTTGCTTTGTTAACAAGGTCTACAAGGTTAGTAACATGTAGTTTTGTCAGCAGTCGCAGTTTGTAAGTACTGATTGTTTTCTCATTTAGGTCAAGCAGTTTTGCGATCTCTTTGTTTTTCTTGCCTTCACTAAGGTAACGCAGTACCTCAATTTCCCTTGAAGACAATTTCCTGTATAAACGCTCGGATTTTTTTCCTTTGTTTAGCAGGGCAAGGTTTTTCTTAACAGCTTCGCTGAATACTACTTCACCTTCGTTAACTTTTTTGATCGCATTTTCAAGCTCTTCCATTTTAGCACTTTTATGCACATAAGCAGAAACTCCTGCTTTTAGGGCATTAGGCGCATAAATCTGTTCTGCAAGGTTAGTGAAGATAATCACTTTGGTTTCAGGAAAATCCTTAACCAGAGATTTTACCGAACTAATACTGGTCAATCCTTCCAGTTCCAGGTCAATCACAGCAACATCTACTGATTTTTTGCCCAGGGTATCCAAAAGACTGTCCAGGTTGTTCACCACACCTGCAAAGCTGATTTGCGGATTATCGCTGAAATACGATTTCATGCCGTAGTGCACTACGGGGTGATTGTCCGCGAGGCATAGTTTGATCATAATTGTTAGATTTTTGGGTTTAGACTATAGTAAATTTAATAATTTAATTCTTAAAGAATTGTGAATGAAGGAATTTTATTTCAATTTCTGTGGGATTTTGCAGACAGGTATTGGTTTCATCTTGTGTTGGTTAATGGTATTCAGTCGTTTATAAATTTCAAAAACCTCTTTTTTCCTTCCGGTAAAATCGTTATGGTCCTTTCCGTTATCTAACTGTTCCATTGCCCATTCTAATTCGTCATAGCTGGCACCAAGCTGGTCTTCGTCGCTTCGGTCGTCACCAAAAAGCCCGTCAGTTGGCTTGGCTGTTATAATAGTTTCGGTTACATCCAAATATTTTGCAAGTTCTCTCACTTCCGATTTTAAAAGATCGGCAATAGGGCTTATATCAACACCTCCATCGCCATATTTCGTAAAAAAACCTACTCCAAAGTCCTCTACCTTGTTTCCTGTTCCGGCTACAAGCGCACTGTGCAGGCCTGCATGATAATATAAGGTTGTCATCCTGAGCCTTGCTCTTGTATTAGCAAGTGTCAGGTCCAGTATATACGGATTTTCGCTCGATGGGGTTTGTTCTTTAAAAATTTCAAACACCGGCGTCAGGTCAGTTCGTATCGAAGATACATTATCAAAGCGTTCTTTCAGGTTTTTAATATGTTCCTGAGCACGGCTTACATGGCTTGCTGCCTGATGTATTGGCATTTCTACACAAAGTGTAGGCAATCCTGTCTGTGCACACAGTGTTGAAGTTAAGGCAGAATCAATTCCGCCTGATATGCCTACAACAAAACCCTTTACTCCTGCGTTTTGAGCATAGTGAAGTAACCAGTTTACAATATGTTTATTTATAGCTTCTTCCTGGAAAGAGGACTTGATGGGCATAATTTTCGTTATTAAATGACTGCGTCGTATATTTGCCGATAAAATTATAAAAACCTTAATAAGAAATTACTAATAAAAATACAAAAAATGAAGAAATATATCTTTCTCGTTGCGCTTGTGGCTCTTTTAGCGGGTTGTAAGAAGGAAAGTGAAGCGGAAAAAAAGATTGCCGCGATACCTGTTCCTGAAGTAAAGATTGAGCGTTTCGATAAGGAGTTTTTTGCAAAAGGGCCACAGGGACTGGTTGAGCTAAAGCAAAAATTTCCCTATCTTTTTCCTGAAGGGAATGCGGATGCAGTATGGGTAAATAAGATGCAGGATCCTTTTATGCTTAAGCTGAAAGCTGAGGTTGACAAAAAATTCTCTAATATCAATCAGCTTGAAGATGAGGTTGGTGCGTTTCTTCAGCATGTAAAATATTACTACCCGCAATTACCTACACCTAAAGTGGTAACGCTGGTTAGCGATGATACCGATATCAAGGCTGTATATACGCCTGAAGTTATCCTTATCCCGCTTAGCCTTTATTTAGGTAAGGATAATTACCTGTATGAAGGGCTTAATAAATATGAGATTCAGCAGTATGTGCCCGAGCAGATAATGCCGGATATTACATCATCATTCATGTATGGGAAAATAGCTCCGCCACGCGACAGGCAACTGCTGTCGCTAATGATATACTGGGGTAAGGAGCTTTATGCTAAAGACCTGCTTATTCCTGATACGCCTGAAAACGACAGGATAGGTTACACGAAAGAACAAATGGCATGGGCTGCAGCTAATGAAACTGAGATATGGCGTTATTTTGTTGACAAAAAGCTGCTTTATGATTCAGATCCGAAATTGCCGGCACGTTTTATAAATCCTGCACCGTTCTCTAAATTCTACCTTGAGCTTGATAATGAATCACCGGGAAGGATAGGGCAGTGGATAGGCTGGCAGATTGTTAAAGCTTACGCTGAAAATAATAAAAATGTAACTTTGCAGGATCTTTTGGCGATGGATGCCAAAACAATCTTTGATAATTCTAAATACAAACCCAAAAAGTAATGTCTAAAAAACCTTTGACGTCTGAAATAAAAGTAATAGTTGAGCTGGATGAGAACCGCGTTCCTGAAAAACTTTTCTGGACTGCCCGCGATGGCGGTGTAGATAAAGAGGAGTCTAAAGCGGTAATGCTGTCGGTTTGGGATAGCAAAGCACAGGAAAGCATGCGTATTGATCTTTGGACTAAAGATATGCCGGTTGACGAAATGAAGGTGTTCTATCACCAGACGCTTGTATCAATGGCTGATACTTTTGAGCGTGCTACCGGCGACAAAAAAATGAGCGATACCATGAAAGATTTCTGTGATTATTTTGCAGAGAAACTTGAAATTGGAAAGAAATAATTCTTTTAATATTTTTGCAGAAAGCGGCTTAGGCCGCTTTTTCTTTTATATATCCTGACGGTGTAGTGCCGGTTATCTTTTTAAAATACTGGTTAAACGACGCTTTGGTCTTAAAGCCACAGTCATATGCCAGCGGTAGTAACCGCATATTCTTCTTGGGATTTTCATCTAGTCGTGCCAGTACTTCTTTTACCCTGTATTCGTTGATATACTGGTAAAATGGCTTTTTTGCATAAATGTTGAGTGTCTCTGAGATGTGATGCCTGTTAATGCCGGATGCTATAGCAAGTTTTTCAAGAGAAAGTTCTTCATCTCTGTAAAGCTGCTTTTCCTGCAATAGTTGTTCAAGCGCGTTGAATATTTCCCGATGACGGGCATTTGGCAGTGCCTGCTTACGCTCGTTTGTTTCGCTTGAAACATGACCCCGCTTTGCTTGGGGGGCTTCCTTTACAATAGGGGCAGGCTGCCCAAACCAAAATAGTAAAACAGGTATGCTTGCCAGCAAAATATAGATAATACTGCGGATATAAGGATTTATGCCGGCGTTTAAATTTCCGAATATTAGAAGACAAATTTCGGTTATGCCTAGTGCTATAAGTATCTGTCTTAATCCTCTGATAATGTATTTATCGTTTGTAGGTAAGGTGTTTTTTGCTGAGGAAAGGAATCCGAATACAATGTGAGATGCTACGATCGGAACAAAAACTACCGAATTATAAAATTGTAATATAGATGTTCCCTGTACAGGATATGCTGTTATTGCCAGCGAAGTGCATGTGTATAGTGTGATTACCATGATGAGCGGGATAAAAAGATACCACATTTTAGAAGTTACAAAATCAATATTGTTCTTTTTTCGGGCATATAGGTAAACTAATGGTCCGTAGGCTAATTGTATGCCTGTATGCATTCTGAATGTAACGTTTTGATTTTCTACAACTGTAAAAATGTAAAGCTTGGCTGCAAAATGTATCCCAATACATCCTAAAAGCAGTATTAAAAGGTAATTAGCCCTGTGCTTTTCCATTCGCAATACGATGAATGCTATGGCCAGCACAATTTGCAGTAATCCTGTAATTAATATGTAGTTCATTTATTGTAAATCTGGCTCAAAAATAGCTACGAACAGGTTAAGGGTGTGTTGTTTTAATGTTATCAAAATATTTTTCCTGTCAGATAACCATAAATTAACATAAGGGTAAGTATTTGGTATGTAGATGCCTGTGGGTAAATCTGGTTCGGTATTTACTTTTTTAAACAGATTTTTTTAAGATGGTCGTGAGTAAAAATCATTCTTTTCAATTTTGCTGAGGGGAAATAAAAGCGGGCCTGCTGATTTATCCTTTAATGGTAATAATTAAAAAAATCAGAAATGAAATCTGTTATTAAAAATCTGTTTGTCGCTGTGCTTTCTATCATGGCATTTGCCGAAGCGTCGGCACAACATACTGAAAAACAACAACGCACTATCGTTATTATGATAGATGGTTTTGGGGAATCATATTATCGTGGGAGTGATATGCCTAATCTCAATAAAATGGAGAAAGATGGTGTCTTTAATATAGTGCCTTCAATAATGCCTGCTGTTACAATGGTTAATAATGTGGCGATTGCTACCGGAGAACTTCCCAATAAGCAGGGTATAACCGGTAATGTGTGGTATAACCCAAAAACAAAGGAGGAGGAATACATAGAAGATCCCGACCTTATAATGATCCCGACCATTTTTGACAAGGCTAAAGAAAGGGGTATAAAATCGGCGCTATTTTCTGTAAAGAAAAAAACAATCGATATGATGTCCAGAAGCACGAGTATATCACTTTGTCCTGAATGTGATGGTGCTGAAGATTCAGAATGGGCAAAGTTGTTCGGTACGCCTCCTGATGTGTATTCTAAAGAGGTTAATTACTGGATCATGGAATCGGCATTGTATACCATAAAAAATAATCCTGACCTGGGGCTTATCTATATCCATACTACAGATTATCCTATGCATACATGGGCGCCGGAAGAAAAAGATTCACAAGAATTTCTTCATAAACTGGATGAGTATATTGGAAAACTGCATGAAACCGCTCCTGATGCTGCTATCCTTATAACAGCAGACCATGGGCTGAATCATAAAGATTTTTGCTGGGATCTTGAAAAAGCCTGTGCCAAGCGCAAAACACCAGTCAAAATATCAATTTCACCGGAAAAGGACAGGTACTTTAAGCACCATAGAGGTATGGGTGGTTCGGCTTATGTATACTTAAAAAGGCCTAAGGATCTTGAGAAAGTTAAAAAGACATTATTGTCTCTTGATGGTGTTGAGGCTGTTTTAACCAAACAGGAAGCTGTAGAAAATATGCTTTACTACCGGAGCGGGTAGGTGATCTTATGGTTTTGGGAGATAAGCTGACGGTGTTTGGGCAACTGGCTGATACCGAATTTGAAAAGCTTCCGGCGACATACCGTAGTCACGGATCTACATATGAATGTGTTGTGCCTGTGTTTGTATATAATGCGAAGAATTCTCCTGATGCCGACTTTTTTGATCGGAACTATAAAGTGGCCGCCTGGCTCTATCGCTAAGCAATAAAAAAACGGCTTTTAAAGCCGTTTTTTTATTGGGTCATAATGAAAGCTGCAAAAATTAAAAATGCAACAGTCATTATTGTATAAAAAAAGAGTTCCCAGGTCTTCTCGGTCCAGTTTTTCATCGGTTAAAATTAATCAGGTTGGTGTTGGTAAATATATGCTTTAATTTATTGTCTCATTCTGTCGTGAGAATACTGTAGAAAAATATTGTAATTGATTTTTAGTAAATCTGTTTTGATGGCCTGATTGTAAAGGCTGTCATTTAATCCATCCAGAGATTTTAAATCAATGAACTCGAATTTATAATGCGATAGCCTTTCTATTTCGTTTCGGCTTTCGGTAATCATTTTTTGTCTGTCGGAAGCCTTGGTTTTGTCAATGCCGCTAACCGTTCGGTCTACAATGGCTTTTATTTTACGGATGCTGTCAAAGCTCTGCAATAATCCTGTCTGGGGATTTTGGGCTATATAACCACTAATGAATTGTTCGTAGTCGTTAAGGTTGGTCTGGTAAAAGTATTCAGCCTCTTTGTACTGGTCAAGAAGTAGTTTTTCGGTTTTAGGATTACCTGTTTCTTTCTGGCAGGAAACAAGGGCTAATAATGCAGCTAATAGTATATATGCAGATCTCACGGCTGTAATAATTTTATAAGAATCCCTGATTGTCAAAAATACCCTGGTTTACCTCTTCTATGTAATTAAGTACGGTGTCGCGGCCTGTTCCTTCTGAAGAGGACGTAACAAAATACTGCGGCATTTCTTCCCAGTTGTTGGCTAAAAGTGCTTTACGATAAGCAGCTACATGCTGATCGATCTTTCCACGGCTTATTTTGTCAGCTTTAGTAAAGATAATGCAGAAAGGAACTTCTATAGTTCCCAGGTAATTGATGAACTCAATGTCAATTTTCTGTGCTTCATGGCGTACATCTACCAAAACAAAGGCGCATACCAGCTGTTCACGCTTTTCGAAGTATTCAGTAATGAAAGACTGGAATGTCTGTTTTGTAGATTTAGATACACGTGCATAACCATATCCCGGTAAATCAACAAGGAACCAGTTGTCGTTTATCTTAAAGTGATTGATAAGCTGAGTCTTTCCTGGTCTGCCAGATGTTTTAGCAAGACTGTTTCGGCCCGTAAGCATGTTTATAAGCGACGATTTGCCTACATTACTCCTGCCGATAAAAGCATATTCCGGAAGCGGTTCTTTGGGACATTTGCTAACATCTGAATTACTGATAACGAATTCGGCAGTATTAATTTTCATATTATGATATTTTGCTGCAAAGTTAGTGAAATTTGGTATAGTCTCAGTTTACTTCTTTTTCCTCTCGCTCCCCTCTCCTTTGGAGAGGGGTTGGGGGTGAGGCTTTTGCTGAAAACTAATAAAAAAGCCCTGAATCTGCATTCAGGGCCTTCTGTAATTATGTGTGTTTATTCTTCGGTTAAAAGATGATGTGCTGTGTCCAGCTTTTTAAGCCATTCGTGCATCAGGCGGTTAAATTCGTCAGGATGCTCCATCATGGCTGCGTGTCCGCATTTGTCTATCCAGTACAGGGCAGAGTTTGGTAACAGCTGATGAAACTCTTCAGCAACATGCGGAGGGGTAACATTGTCGTTTCTTCCCCAAATGATGCAGGTTGGTACATGCATTTTAGGTAAGTCCTTTGCCATGTTGTGGCGTATGGCACTTTTTGCGATGGTTAGCGTTTTTATCAGTTTCAGCCTGTCGTTGGCTACGGCATATACCTCGTCTACAATCTCTTTAGTTGCTATGGCAGGGTCATAAAACACATCGCCGGCTTTCTTTTGTATGTATTCGTAGTCGCCTCTGCGTGGATAGCTGTCGCCCATAGCACTTTCATAAAGGCCGGAACTTCCGGTAATGATCAGGCCAAGCATTTTCTCAGGATACATCTTCGTGTGGTATAATGCGATATGACCTCCCAGTGAGTTGCCAAGCAATATTACCCTGTCAAATCCTTTGTAGGTGATGAAGTCCTTTACCCAGCGGGCAAAAGCTTTTACATTCGTTTTTAAGATGCTTTGTGTGTATATTGGTAATTCCGGTATAACTACTTTATAGCCTTCTTTTGGGAAATATTTTGCAACGCCGTCAAAATTGCTAAGCCCGCCCATCAGTCCGTGAAGGATGATTATAGGGGTGCCTTCTCCGGCTTCATAATAAGTGTATTTCCCGTCTTTTTTTGTATTCTGCATTTTTGGTTCTAAAACAAATTCTGTTATCGCAAATATATAATATTCTCTTTTAAAATGAATTTTACTACATGATATTTGGGTTATTTTTTAACCTTTGCGCGCTTTTTCGGGATTTTTTGCACATGGCAGAGGTAAAAGTCTGTACATCAGTTTTTAGGGTTATTAACAATTTTTGTGAGTTTTTTATTTTTTACAATCTCAATGTTAAGATGTCTTAAAAAAATAGAAAAATCACATCATTTTTTTGAGAGCGCTCAAAATTCTCTAAAAATAACTTTTGCTGCCTTGTAGGAGTTTCTTGTCAGGTGGTAGCAGAAGGGCAAAACTTATCAACAAAGTGGTAGGAAGTGGTAAGAAGTGGTAAAATATAACTATATTTGCTTTGTAATCTCTATAATTCTAACTGCTTGAATACCATTATCGGAACATACGAATGTAAGGTGGATTCGAAGGGAAGGCTGATGCTGCCTGCTCCTTTGAAGAAACAATTGCATGCCGGTCTTGAGGATGGATTTGTGCTGAAACGCTCGGTTTTCCAGCCTTGTCTGGAATTGTATCCGATGGCAGAGTGGAATAAGATGATGCAAAAAATCAATAAGCTGAACCGTTTTGTGAAAAAGAATAATGACTTCATCAGGCGATTTACTGCCGGGGTGAAAGTGGTAGAGATAGACGCAACGGGCAGGCTGCTTATTCCAAAAGATCTTTTTGTGTTTGCTGAAATGGATAAAGACCTGGTGCTTTCATCTGCGGTGAATATCGTTGAGATATGGGATAAAGATAAATACGAGAAATCTATTGATGATTCGGTGGTTGATTTTGCTGATCTGGCTGAAGAGGTTATGGGTAACTTAAATGACGACGAAGATGGAATATCATAATCCGGTTTTGCTGAAAGAAACGGTTGATGGCCTTGATATAAAGCCGGACGGAATATATGTGGATGTAACTTTTGGTGGCGGAGGCCACTCAAGGGAGATTATGAGAAGGTTGGGTCCGAACGGAAAACTCTTTGCTTTTGACCAGGATGAAGATGCGCAGGCAAATGTTATAGATGATGAGCGTTTTGTGCTGATTCCTGAAAATTTCAGGTTTATTAAAAGGTTTCTTCGTTTTCATGGCGTGAAGCAGGTGGATGGTATACTGGCTGATCTTGGTGTTTCTTCACATCAGTTTGATGTTCCGGAACGTGGTTTCTCTACCCGTTTTGAAGCGGAACTTGATATGAGGATGAGCAAGAAAAATGAGCTGAATGCTTTAGTAAGTATTCAAACCTT
>QFQM01000303.1 GCA_003243255.1 Flavobacterium psychrophilum
CAGGTGAAACCCGGTGTGGGTTATAACCGGACTATTCATTCGTTAAAAGAGCAATTAGCAGAGTGGATTGCCGAGGAAGTCTTCTATCTGGAAAAGATGCATAAGCTAAATGAGAAAAATGCTGCGGGCACGGCACTGGCCGAAGACTTCAAAATAAAGACCGAGATGTCTGTTTCTCAACTCGCCTATTTACTCCGGGTGTTTATCGAAACGAAATTCATCAACAACAAGAACGTATCTGACCTGATCCGTTTCTTTTCCCGATTCTTCCAAACTAAAAGACTGGAAAGTATTTCATATGAAAGTTTTCGCGTACGCTATTACAACACCGAGGACGGAACCAAGCGGAGTGTTCGGAATATGCTTTTGCTAATGGTTGATTACATAAACAAGAACTAACATGATACGACAGATTTTCTTATCAATTGTACTGATCATTCTTTTTCAAGCCTGCTCAAAAAAAGAAGTGACGCAAGAACAGATCGTTGGGCGATATGTCAAAGAAGTGGAGTTTGAAGTTCCGCACCCATTCACAGATCGGAAGTTGGGGATGGGCAAGATCCGCGATACCATTTTCATTTTCCCCAAGCAGAACGGATACGAGATAGTCAATAACAAGTGGCGCAAAAATGACTATGACACATTGGGATGGCAAAACCTGCAACTGGAGGACAATCACCCGATGCCAACCTACAGGGCAACGTTTGACCCTACGGACAGTACGCTCAACCCTGAATTATCCGGTTTATTTTTATCTTTGAAACTTGATCTGGTGAATAATCACCTTCGAAAGGGGAAAAGTGAACGCAATGTTTATGTGAAGGTCAATTAAAGTCCAGACTAAAAATAGTATTCAAGGGAGCCCATTTACCTGGATAAGGCAGGATGATCGAAAGATTTCCTGCCTATTTTTTTGCACCAAGTTCGGCCTTTCCGCTGACTCCTGTTGGGAGACTACGGCATAAACGCTCAACCCTAAACGTATCATTGAATACGAGGATAGTAATCAAATCACACAGGTGATTGATGTGACGAAGATATTTTCAATTCCTTCTAAACTGAAGCAGATGCTGATTTAAGATCGATAATCAATTGAATTGATCTCTCATAGCCATCATAGCATTTCTTAGCAAGATCAATGATTTCCTCAATGAGCTTCTTGCTAAAATTCTCTATCTGATCAAGCTCGGCTTTGTTGCCAATGTTCTTGATCCAGCGTGTATGAATCATGGGTATGTAACTGCCCTTGTGTTGCGAGGAGTCTATTCTGAAATGTACAAGTGGATGCCTGAGCATTTGCAGCTTTGAATGATCATCTTTTAAAAAGTCAACAAACCAGCTTAGGTCAATTCCAGTTGCTTGTTGCTCATTAATTAATTCGTGCATCAGTTTTGTAAAGCTCAGGTTCTTATCATTTACCTTTTTTTGATTTTTCGGTTTATAGTATTGGTAAATGAGGAGAGCTATTCTCTCCCAATAAATGTACATGCTTTGAATAGCACTAGTGCAGTAGTCAAGGTAGCGCCTGTCATGGCTTGTGAGATTGAGTTGGTAGTGTATAAACGGCTCCACTTCAACGCGTGGAAAATAGTCGTTGGCATAGTGACTATAAGTATTGGCAAGGGCTATGAAATATTTAGCCTGCCGATTCATGTTTTCAATCTCGTAGAAATAGTCAAGGCTACTGATAAACTCATGCGTTTTGTTTCCTGGTTCATTGAAGCTCCAAGTTTTGTCATAGATACCCGCAGAAAGGGGTTTCAGCATGGTGAGATTATTAAACTCTCTCAACACGATTGCATCGAACGTACTGATTTTTTTAAGGTTGCCAGTTAAAATCGTAAAATCTTTGGGGATGTATAAAATACTCGCTGAGTCCTCGTTGTACGTGCATAAGATTTCCGCAGTAGTGTCTAACGTGATTTCCTTTCTTAAACTTTCTTTATGCTGATCGTAAAAGATAAGGCTTCCAATAACAAGGAAGGACGCTTTAACAATAAATACATCCTCACGTTCAGTAGATGCGTTGGAGAACTCATACCAGTAGAACGACTCCGCCTCGAAACCGATTGAGTGATCATACGGATATTCTGGAAGAAATTCCTTGATGAGATACTGCTTGTTCGTAAGGTGCAGCCGTAGAAGCCATCCTTTATCTTTTTCGAATTCTGATTTTATCTCATCGTAGTGTCGCTGGAGGATTGGCATGGTTGTTAAATATTTCGGGTCATTGATTTATTTAATCCTGGAGTATTTCTGCGAGATAGCCAGCCTCACAATTACGCAATTGAAACGTGAAATTTACATAGCTTCATCAGGTTAAAGTCCGTACACGGATTGTTGGTGGTTTATCTTAAAGATAACTTGCTAGAAATGGATACTACCCTCTAACTGGCAGCATCAAATGCTTTAAGAAACCTGTCGCTCGAAATCCCAACTTTTGTAAGCTCCCGATTTAAAGCTTTCCCAAGCTTTTCTGTTTCGTTTATAAGCGCTGTTCTCTTCAATGTAATTGATGAGTAGTCCCCTGATAGAAAGTAATTCTTTAATTCGTCTGGACAATTCTGTATCTCCGCCAATATTTCTTTCCTTAATTCGGTAAGAAGATTCGTTTCGTAGCTGATTAAATCTTTCTGTAAGCTCTCCTCGTAACTTTTCAAATCTTTCAGAAATGGTTCTTCTTCCTTCTTCAATTCGCTCAATTGCTGACTTTTCATCATCCGCTCTTTTTGCAGAATCTCGTCTAACTCCTTCTTCAAGTCGTTTATTTTTCTCTGGTGCTGTTCTTGTATCGATTTCAAGTTGTGAGATAACAGCTTGCTCTGCTGTAATAGCAAGTTCTTCTGATTTGATTTCTCTTTCAATATCTCTTTTACGTTCGCTAAAAGTGAATCCTGTGACTCCTGATCTTTTAAGTTCTGCTGTAACTCCAGACTCATAGAGTCCTTTTTCTGTTTCCAAAGATTCTCGCTTTCTTTTATATCGTTGCTGCACTTTTTCAAAAAGCTGAAGAACTCTGTTTTCTCCTTGGAAAATTTGGTTCTCCTCAATTCTAAGTTCCTCTCTTTTTGCTCCAAGTCCGTTGTATACCTCGTCATCGATTTCTTCCTGTATTCGCTGAAGTCGCTCTCGATTACTTTCTGTATTTCTCTCAACTCTTGATATTTCTGATCTAATTGCCTCATCAATTTCCCTGTATGGTTTTGACTCCAGGCATCGTTTAATTGAGCGTACAAGGTTTCCAATTTGTGAAACTCTGCATCGGAAAGTTTCTTCGTAAAACTGTCTTTGGACTTCGTCAGTAGATGATATTCCCTCTGAATTTCCTTTGGAAATTCGAAGGTAGTCAGTGATTTCTTGCTCATAGTTAAAAACCCATTTTGTCTTATCGGTGGTTAAAAATGATTTTTCTATTTCCTGTGGCGATTCTTTTGGCACCTTGACCTGTACTGTGTTTATACCAAGCCTTCTTACTTTAAGTTTCTTTTCATCAGTGATTCCGTGTTTTACAACGAGTTCAATGAAGAGTATAGGTTCGTTTTCCTTATTGAAGAAAATCACATCAGGAACAATCAGAAGATTCTTTCCATTCGCTTCGGTCTGTGAACCCCACGAAATCTCGCCATTGTCTGTCTCGTAAAAGTGCCTCTGGACTTCAACATGGTGAGCTATAAGAGTTTCTGATTCTTTCAATAAATACGCCAGGCCTGCCTCACCCTTTGGAGGATATTTGTAGACTGCTGGCAGCTTAATTTGTTTTAATCGCACCAGAATCTCTTTGGCTAATTTGTGACGATAAGTCTCGTCAGAATAAGTACACTTCCCTTTCCTGAGTACGTCTTTTGGATCATGTCTGAAGTAAGAGGAACGTCCAAGAATTTTCGATTTAACGGCTTGCATTTCCCGATCACAGCCCATACAGAAGTACCCCTTCCTACCGCTCCGTGCGTCAGAAATATGAATTGGTTCATGCTTCAAATCGAATGCAAAAACATTTTGTTGTTCGTCACGATCCTGAGATTTAATATGATCTACCATAGTTGACTTTGAAATTGGCTAATCAGATTTATGAAGAAAAAAGCGTTCTGAAAATCAGAACGCTCTGGCAAAATGCATAAACAGAAAAATTCAATCAGCAAACGCTGCAATGGCAAGTACTCCAAGTAGTAGAATACCCCAACCCACCTGATCACTTTTCAAAATTCCCTTTTGAACATAGTTGGCAAAATGTTCACAGTTAAAATTGATCAAGTCATAAGGCTGCCCTAACTTCTTTAGTGCTCTTTCAATAGCAAGCCTGCGCTGCACATTGTCACCAGCAAATCGGTCAATACGAGTAACTTCTGGATTCTCTTGAAAGAATTGATCCACGGTGATCACGCGCACGTACAAACCAACGGCATTCTCAGCAATCAGATGAACTCCAAGGTGATTCTGCCCAAGGTAGATCACATGATGTTGAACTATCCGCATCCAACTTTTCGGTACGACAATTTTATCGCCCGGCTTAAGGTTATAGAAATTAACATATTTCATAACCTTAACCTTTTGGTGGGAAATCGTCATTACCATAACTGTTTCTCTCCCGAATCTGTCCATCCCTTCCGTGGATGAAAAGTTCGGAACCCTGATTCCTGGCAATCTCTTTTGCAATTTCGATTGCCTCTTTCTGTGTCGGGACAATAGTTGT
>QFQM01000304.1 GCA_003243255.1 Flavobacterium psychrophilum
CAACTGCGCTCCTCCTTATAGAAGTTTCGCGCTGCGCCAGCGTTGGCATAGCCAATAACACAAATAAAAGCAGGGTTAAATTTTTCATAGTATAGTTTCGCCTATACATTACAAGTGTAACTGATGAATGCTGATCATGTTCAATAGGCATCGTTAACAAAGGTTAAATGGGAGATCGTTCTATTTACAAACCACATTTAGAACAATAGCATCTCCAAAATGTTGCGTTTCAGACTGCGTTTTCCCGATGAAAATTTGAGATTTTTCATCCAATTTCCTTCGCATACGCTCAGGATCGTTTACATTCATTCAAAATCGTTAACCCACTAATTGCATCTGTTGCACCTTCGCACATGGAAACGGAAATAAACCAAAACAATGGATCGGGTAAATGGATTACCACTTTTCATTAAGTGAAGTAACTTACACATTAGGTTTGAACATTCATCAATCCTTCAGTAAACTGTTCAAGATGAAAACTAAACTTTCGCCACTTAAGTTTAGAAGAACATTCAATTGAAAATCGCACAAGCTAATTCAACTTTCTATACTCTTGTGGTGTCAGCCCTGTTTTACTTTTGAATAAGCGGTTGAAATAATGCGGATAGTTAAATCCTAAATTATAAGCAATACTGCTAACGCTTTCCGATTCACTAAGCAATAGCGTTTTGGCTTTTTCGATAATGAAATTATTGACGTGATCTTTTATAGCATATCCTGTTTCTTTTTTCAACAGGTCACTTAAATAGTTTCCTGAAAGATGAATCTTGTCAGAAAAGTATTCGATTGAAGGAATTCCTGTTTCTGCAAATTTTCCATCTTTAAAATAGCTGTTCAATAGCGCGTGAAATTGGCTGACCACATCAGAATTTTGTGCTGACCGCGTATTGAATTGTCTCTCATAATAACGTCTTGATAAGTTCAACAACAACTCCAGTGAAGATGCAATGACGGTTTGACTATGATTATCTATTCGTTCTGCAATTTCATTCTGAATCATGGTCTTACAATCGGTGATTGTCTTTTGCTCGGCATCTGACAAATGAAGCGCTTCATGAACATCGTAGGTGAAAAAGGCGTAATCTTCTATACTCTTCCCGAGTGATGTATTGCGAATTAAATCGGGATGGAAGAACAACATCCATCCCTGTATCTCATTTAGTGCTTGTGCTTTTGATACTGACTGTACCTGGTCGGGTGCAGTAAAAAATAATACGCCTTCATTAAAATCGTACGTGTTCCTTCCGTATTGCAAACCAAACCAATGGTATATAATTCTGAGGTGAATTTTACTCCGATAAATTGTTCAGGAATTTCCCACTTCGAAACGTCAATGATGCTGATCAATGGATGGGTAGGTTTACTAAATCCAAAAATATCATGCAGTTGACTAATTGACTTTACGTTATTAATATCTTGCTTCATGGTTGCGCAAATTTACTTCACCTGACTCATTATTACTTTATCATACACTTTATCGCCAAACCATTTTCTGATTGCTATTGCTGGCTTAGCCATATAGCCTTTTACATATCTGGTTTTTGGCTTCTGATCAGTTGCCGCTTTTGCAATAGTTTGCCCAAGTACGTCAACATCAGTCAACTGGTTTCCGGTGTATAGTTTCATAGTATTCGCAGCCACTTTATTAGCAAAGCTGGCATACGCTCCTGTACTTGAAGTTTTCTTTAAATTTTCTGCTGCAATTTCACCCCAGGGAGTTTTAATACCACCTGGCTCAACAACTACTACATCTATTCCAAACTCCTTCAGCTCCAAACGTAAACAATCACTCCATCCTTCAACAGCATGTTTTGTGGCGTGATACCATGCACCCAGTGGTGTATAAATTTTACCACCCATTGAAGAGATGTTTACGATTCTACCTGATTTTTGCTTACGCATAGTTGGCAATATCAACTGTGTCAATCGTGCCATACCAAAAAGGTTTACTTCAAACTGTCTTCTTGCTTCGTCAAGCGGTACATCTTCAACAGCGCCATAAGAACCATAGCCTGCATTGTTGACTAAAATATCTATTCTGCCTTCTTTGTTGATAATAGTGTTTACAGCTTCAACGATTGATGCGTCATTAATTAAGTCAAGTGCGACTACATTCATTCCTTTTGCTTTCAGGTCATTCATTTCATCGGTTCTTCTTGCTGCTCCATAAACTGTATAGCCCTGGCTATGCAAGATGTTGGCTGTTGATTTTCCCATTCCTGAACTTGCTCCTGTGATTAATGCTATTTTTTTCATGTCTTTAAATTTTAAGTGTTTTTGAATTATTTACACTACAAATTTAGATTCACGGAACAGGCTCAATTAACACAGTAAACGGGATGTATAACACAAATCATGGAATGTGATATTTGTGGCTATGGTGGGAAGGCAAAGCCCCGGACTTTTATCAAGAGCAGCATCAACGATTTATCTTAATCGTTGTACCCCATTGCTTTATTTAAGGCAGCATTAAAAAGTGTTGTTAAGAGGATTTTTATTGATATCTTAAAGTGATTGCTTAACAGGACATAATTTTTATAAAGCCGATGATGACACAATTAGAGCAGTACATTAATTTAAACTTCACCGTAACTGGCGAAGAGGTGTCAAAGATTGCATCTCTGTTTCAACCTGATACACTCAGAAAGGGTGACTTTTATATAAAGAATGGAGAGGCTTGCGATAAATTAAGCTTTGTCCAGTCTGGTTTCCTCAGACTGTATGCAACGTCAGGAGATAAAGACATCACGCAATGGATATTTTCGAAAGGATACTTCATTGGTGACATGCCAAGTCTTACCTTTAATGTTCCCTCTCGGTGGAACATACAAGCACTAACTGACATTGAGCTTTTTACGATTCAGAAAAGTGATTACAATAAGATCGTTGATACCGTTCCGAGGTGGCTGGAAATAGAAAAGCATTTTCTTATCCGTTGCTTCAGCATCATGGAAGACAGGATATTTGCTCACTTATCCATGTCGGCTGAGGAGCGTTATGCTTTTTTTTACAAGCATAACAAAGAGTTATTCAATGAGGTGCCCCTTCAATATATTGCCTCCCTGCTGGGAATGACTTCGGAGACTTTCAGTCGCGTCAGAAAAAGACTGCATGCGATAGCATCAGACTAAAAAGCAAACCTCATCGATAACATCGGTGAGGTTCGCTACATTCGATTCAATGATTCTTTATTTCTGTTCAGTTAATTCTCTGCTCCTGTCTACCCAATAGGCAAGCCCAATAATAATTGCCATCAAGATCATAAACGATACAAACAGCGTCATTACTGAATCCGGAGGTGGAGGACCAAAGGTGTTAGAGAGTGTAACCAGGAAGAGCAAAATAACTAATGACACAAGTGCCCATTTTCCAATTTTATTTTTGGCTTTAGTAATTGTGGTGTAAATGTATGTGCCTCCCAGGAATAGAGCTGTTTCAATAAGCAGCGTTATAGCCACATGATTCCAAAGGCCCAATCCCACTTTATAATCAGTAAAAGGTGTCAAAGGCAAATCGGCTACATGTACGATCAGATCAAAAAACCAATGACTTAAAACACAAACACCAATAACAATGGCCCCGCGAACATCTCGTTTTATCAGCCAATAAATAGCACCTAAAACCAACCCCCATACAATGCCCATCAGCAAACTATGTGTATACGGATAGTGAATGAATTCCAGCGCATTCATTTTCGTATAGCCGGGAGTAACTGCTACTTTTTCAATGTTAAATACAAGCAGGAACGGCCAGAGAATATCCACAAATTGTGTTGCAATGAAAAGTGTTGCTAATGAAACCCTGGGAGCTGCCTTTTTAGCGGCTAAGGATAATCCGAAGTGTCCTATAAACATAGTGGCTTTGTTGTTAGTTTGAGTAAAAATAAATAAAGGGAAAGGATATCACACTTGACAAAAATCAAGAGCTCACCGAAAGTTGTTCTTCTTGTATTATATAATTGTTTCGTTGTCATCATCACTTTTAACAATGATAATGAGAAGTAAGGTACGCCATGCTGCTTCATAGACGGTATCGCATTGATCATGCAAGAGGTTGGCTGTTGATTTTCCATTCCCTTGATTATTCAGTTTGGATTGAAACTGAAAATAGTTCCATAGGCTTACTTCTGCCTTTCAGGATATTCTCTCCAAGCGCCCTTATTGTATATATGGGTGGAAGATGGAGTATTTTAAAAAGATCTTCCGACAAGAGCAGATCTACACCGAATTGATTACAAAGGCCCTGAATCCTTGCCGTGGTATTTAGAACATCGCCAGTGAATATGATCTCCTTTTTTAGCGATCCGATCTCCCCGGCAGCTACCGTACCATAATGCATCCCCGCTTTGAACCCTGGTGTAAAACCATATTTGCTGTTGTACTTTTTCTCCTGCATCTCCAGCGTTCGTTTCATCGCAAAGAAGCATTCAATACTGTTGTTTTTTCTTATTCCATCTTTGAGTGTCCAACATACGATCATCTCATCGCCCGCGTATTGGTAGATGGTACCTCCACAATCGATCACTGCCTCTGAGAGATCGAAGAAATATTCCTTTAGCATTTCGAAGTACATCACATGCCCTAACTTTTCGGCTATCGTAGTGGAAGACTTCATGTCCAGGAACATAAATATTCTTTCTTCCACGATAGGATGATGGTACTTTCCCATAAAAAAATTATGCAAAGTGCCCTGCCCGATACTATCACTAAATTCAGCGTAGAATTGTGCGATCACAACGATAGAAGCCATGTACAGCACAACGCCCATCAACCCATAATCTGTGAAAAACGCCCAGGAGGGAGAAGACAAGTCTGTTAAAGAACGTTTGTCTTCGTTATAAAGCATATTGATTATTGTAATAATGATAAGGAAAGCAATAACAATAACCAGATAGATAAAGGATTTAACTATGATCTTCCTGGCAAAACTTTTTTTAATGAACCAATTATTGAAATACCTAATCTCAAGAACGCCAGTCATCAGCCCCATCATAAGTCCGGCAATCGGGATTACAATCACATTGCTTGAAAAATCATAATGAACTCCAGTGGCTGGGTAATGGTCCATATTTCCAAGAAGACTTTTCTCCACGATACAGTAGATGAGACCGAAAATAAACCACAAGACTCCGTAGGGAAGTACACGGGCGATATTTCTTTTGTTTTTTGGTGAAAGCATGGATTTTCTAATTTCCGACTGGTCCCTTACTTTTTACTCCTATAGTTTCGACTGGTCTATTGCTTTGTAAATTTTCCAATCCCCGTTAACCTTCTTCCAGATATTAATATACTTGGCCGAATTTTGAATACCCGTTTTAGTGGTTGAGGTAAACGTTCCTACTTCATAGACGATATCCGCTGTCAATACTTCAACAGTGGTTGGTGTGCTTTTTATGTCAATACCCATAGTCGCGATTTTTTCATAAAAGGGCTTTAATGCTACCATCCCGACTACTTCCTTCCCATTTTGTTGATAGAGGGTAGCATCCTGTGTATGCATATTTAACACATAAGAAGGATCTCCGCTTTTCAATGTTGCACGCATCTGCTCATACTTCCTGATTATGATTTGCTTAATTTCTTCCTCTGATTTAACAGACTTTACACTATAAGACGATGATAAAAAGATTGAGCATATAATGAGTACTATGATTGATTTCATAAATAAAAACTTTAATTAAACGAGCTTCTGAATTCCAGCGGAGTTAAACTTGTTTTGCTTTTAAACAGTTTACTAAATGACTGAGGATATTCAAAGCCCAATTGATAGGCTATTTCACTAACGGTTAAATCCGTTGTGGTTAAAATTTCTTTTGCTTTTTCAATCAGCTTTTCGTGAATGTGTTGTTGCGTATTCTGTCCTGTTAAACTCCTCAACATATCGCTTAAATAGGAAGGTGATACGTTTAATTCAGTTGCTAATTT
>QFQM01000025.1 GCA_003243255.1 Flavobacterium psychrophilum
GGTTTTACCCATTTTCTTGTGTGAAATCTCATAAGTGATGTTTTTCAAGAGCTAATTTTATGATATCTGAATGATCAAATGCAAGTTCGGGTAAAGCTAAAACAGCAAACCATTCCGCTTCGTCAGCATCGTCTGCTGCAATTACTTCAGCGTTGGTATCCGCAAAACCTGTATAAGCAACAGAAACCGTGTGTTGTCTCGGATCGCGTCCAGGCTTTCCAAATGCACCAAGCTGCTCAAGGGTTTTAATAACAAGACCAGTTTCTTCAAGCAGTTCACGTTTGGCAGCAACAGCCAAATCTTCTCCTTCATCAACGAAACCGCCGGGTAACGCCCATTTCCCTTTAAAAGGATCATTCTTTCTTTTGATAAGAAGCAACTCGTTTCCTGCGTTAGATTTCCTGAATACAACAGCATCAACCGTTACAAATATCTTTGATGTTCTCATACTTCAAAGTTAAGAAAAACCCGACCTCCTTTATGGCAATTTTTAAGTGATTTTATTTATGATATGATAGATTTAAAGCTGCAAAGTGACAAAGTTTTTAAGCTGTCCTAAAAAAGAAAAAGTTCCAAAGTAGCAAAGTCTTAAACTCATCTACTTTGGAACTCTTATTATATTATACAAAGTAACTGTAAACTCAGCTACTTTGAAACTTGGAAACTTAGCAGCTCTTAATAAGCCATTAGCTCCTGAAGCGCAGTTTCAAAACGTTGCTTAGGTAAATATTGGTCTTCAAGTGCCTTTGTAAATGGAATAGCACTCTCAAGACTACCCACGCGTTTTACAGGGCCATCCAGATATTCAAAACAATCTTCCATTATCATAGCAGAGATATCGCTCGCCACACCACCAAATAACGTATCTTCCTGAAGTACGATCACCTTACCTGTTTTCTTAACCGATTTGTATATCGTTTCGGTATCAAGTGGCTGAAGCGTTCTAAGATCAATAAGATCAGCTTTTATATGTGGATTCTTATCAAGCGTTTCAAGTGCCCAGTGAACACCGGCACCAAAAGTTATAATAGTCACTTCTTCCCCTTCTTTAAGCAATGCTGCCTGACCGAATGGAATTGTGTAGTAATCTTTAGGTACATCCTGATAAATGCTTCTGTACAAAGCCTTATGCTCAAAGAACATTACCGGATTCGGGTCGTTAATGGCTGTAGCTAAAAGCCCTTTTGCATCATAAGGAAATGCAGGATACACCACTTTAAGCCCCGGAGTTTTGGTAAACCATGCCTCATTGGTCTGTGAGTGGAAAGGCCCTGCCTGTACTCCTGCCCCACAAGGCATACGCACTACTACATCTGCATTTTCCTGCCAACGGTAGTGTACTTTAGCTAAATAGTTTACAATTGGGTTAAAGCCTGTTGATACGAAATCGGCAAACTGCATCTCGATAACCGATTTGTAACCGTTGATGGAAAGGCCCATACCGGCAGATACAACAGCCGATTCACAGATAGGTGTATTACGCACACGGTCTTTACCGAACTCAGCTACAAAACCATCCGTTATCTTGAAGGCACCGCCATATTCGGCGATATCCTGTCCCATTATCACAAGGTTTTCATGACGCTCCATGGATTGTTTCAGGCCTTGTGAAATGGCATCGATCATACGGATGTTTTCCTTGTCTTCTTTTGAAGTAACTTCCTCAAATTGATAGGATTTATAGACATCATTTAATTCTTGACTTAAACTTGCTTCGATAGCAGGTTCAGCAGAAGCTTTTTGATAATTCTCGTCAATTTCTTTCTTAAGTTCCGCTCTTAGTGCTTCATCATGTTCTTCGGTAAGCACACCTTCTTCCTTAAGGTATTTTCTGTAATTATCTACCGGATCTTTGATAGCCCACATATCCATAAGTTCCTGCGGAACGTATTTGGTACCACTCGCCTCTTCGTGACCACGCATCCTGAAGGTTTTGAACTCCAATAATACCGGACGCGGATTTTCACGTAGTGAAGCTACGATATCGGTCAGTTTTGTAAATACTTCAAGAATATTATTACCATCAATAATATGCGATTCCATTCCGAAACCTACCCCTTTATCAGCAATGTTTTCGCAACGGTATTGCTCGTTGGTAGGTGTAGAAAGTCCGTAACCATTATTTTCAACAATAAACAGCACCGGAAGTTCCCATACAGCAGCAATATTTAACGCTTCATGGAAATCACCTTCAGAAGTAGCTCCTTCACCGGTGAATACGGCAGTAACCTTTTTCTCATCCCTTAGTTTGTGCGCTAAAGCGATACCGTCAGCCACACCTAATTGCGGGCCAAGGTGCGATATCATACCGATGATCTTGTATTCCTGCGTACCGAAATGGAATGAACGGTCACGCCCCTTGGTAAAACCATTAGCTTTACCCTGCCATTGTGAGAAGAGTCTGTATAGCGGAATATCACGGCCTGTGAACACTCCCAGGTTACGGTGCATAGGCAGGATATATTCGTCTTTATCCAAAACAGCAGTAACACCTACAGAGATAGCCTCCTGCCCGATACCGGAAAACCATTTGGATACTTTGCCCTGACGGATAAGAATGAGCATTTTCTCTTCTATCAGCCTTGGCTTTATTAATTTCTTATATAAATCGAGTAATTGTTCGTTGGTTAATTGTTTTCTATCGAAATTCATTGTGATTTTTGAATAATCATTAAACGCACCCAAATGTAATAAAATAACAGGATGTAAATAAAATGTTAGGAAAATTTATTTCATTACATTTAATTAAAAATATAAGAGTAAGTTTATTCAATCAAATCAGTTAACAAACACAAAAGATAAATATGCCTTTTCCTATAGATATAATTTACATAAATGAAACTGAAAACAAGTTAAATACAACATTCCCTGAATTATATAAAAATAGAATGCTAAAAATGAATGGAGGTGATATTGAAACAAATAAAGATGAATGGCAACTATTTCCTTTTTTTGATAAATCTGATAAAAAACGGATTAAAAGAACATGCAATCATATTGCTTTAGAAACTCAACAAGCAAGAAAATGGGCAAACTTTCCTAAAGAAGCTATCGCAATTGCTTCGAACGGATTTGGAGACTTATTATTTTTACACCCTGTAAAAGAAAGCGATAATAAATTAGGTGAAAATATTTACTTATGGCTTCATGAAAATGGTAATATTAAAAAGTTAGCGGATTCTATAAATCAATTAGAAAATAATACTTTATAGAACGAGACGCTCGCGCCAGCACAAACAACAAATAAATACTTTGTAAACAACAATTCCCTACCTTTGAATTTTGCAACAAAATTCAAAGCCATGAATATTGAGAACAAAACCCTTGAGGATTTCTATAAAGAGGCCGCTATTTTTACCGGTAGGGAAATTGATACGCTATTACCACCGGGCATAACCAAAGAGATAGGTCACTTCAACATATTCGATATTGCAGATACCATTCGCGAGGTAAAGCGCAAGAACCAAATGCCATATAACCGCAGGGCATACTACAAAATAAGTCTTATCCGGGGCAAGAACCGCGCTGAATATGCCGATAAGGTTATTGATGTTCAAAAGAATGCATTGTTGTTTGCTACTCCAAAAGTTCCGTACCATTGGGTACCGCAGGATGATAATCAGTCGGGATCGTTTATTGTATTCACTGATGATTTCATGATAAAGAATAAAAGCGGCGTAATGCTTGACGAGCTTCCTATATTCAGGTCGGGCGGTTATCCTGTTTTTGAAATATCCGATGAAGAAGCTGATGAAATTGAGCTTACTTTCAAAAAAATGAAGAAAGAGATCGCTTCGGATTACGAATTCAAATATGACCTGCTACGCAATTACGTACTGGAACTCATCCATTACGGACAAAAACTACAACCGGCAACTACCATACAGTCAGCACATAATGCCTCACAACGCATCATAGCTTTGTTTATCGAATTGCTTGAGCGTCAGTTCCCTATTGAGTCAACTTCCCAAAAGCTGATATTACGTTCTGCTAAAGAATACGCGGACAGGCTGGCGGTACATGTTAACCACCTTAATAAAGTGCTTAAAGAAAATACAGGCAAGACTACTACTGAGATCATAACCGGACGCATGATACAGGAAGCCAAGATATTACTTAAGCAAACCGACTGGAATGTCTCTGAAATCGCCTACAGCCTGGGCTTTGACGAAGTAGCACACTTCTCTAACTTCTTTAAAAAACAAACCGAAATGGCTCCGCTAGCCTATCGTATATAATTCAGATTTGAATTTTGCAAATCAGGGATTGTAATTTGCAAACACCCGCCTCCCCTTCTTACCGAACTTTGTACCATCAATTAATAACAAGAATTATATAAAAATGGAAACAAGAAAAAATAAGATCGCATTAGTAACCGGCGGAAGCCGCGGACTTGGAAGGGATATGGCTATTTCCCTTGCTAAAAAAGGCCTTGACGTAATATTTACCTACAACAGCAACAAAGCTGCAGCTGACGAAGTGGTGGCCGAAATTCAGTCATTAGGGCAAAAAGCCATAGCTTATCAGCTTGACACTTCTAAACCTGCTGAATTTGACAGCTTTTTAAGCGAGGTTGGTTCACACCTTAAGGAACATACCGGAAGCTCAAACTTTGACTTCCTTATCAACAATGCAGGTACTGCGCTTTATGCTCCATTTGCTGAAACTACCGAAGAACAACTGGACGACATGATAAACATCCATTACAAAGGTGTTTATATGCTTACCCAAAAAGCATTGAACTATTTGAACGATGGTGGTGGTATCGTAAACATTTCTTCAGGTCTTGCGCGTTTCACACAACCGGGATCATCTGCCTATGGCGCAATGAAATCAGCAGTTGAATCACTTACCCGTTACCTTGCAAGAGAACTTGGCCCAAGAGGCATCAGGGCTAATGTAGTGGCTCCGGGGCCTATCGCAACAGACTTTGGTGGTGGCCGTGTGAGAGATACTAAAGAAATCAACGACTTCCTGTCAAGCATCACTCCACTGGGTCGTGTTGGCCTTGCCGATGATATTGGAGGTGTAGTAGCCTTCTTATGTACCGATGACGCCAAATGGGTTAACGGACAACGTATTGAAGCATCAGGAGGTATTTTTATATAATCCTCTTTACTGTTGATTGTCATTCTGAACGTAATGTAATGAAGTGAAGAATCTCTTAAACAAACCTGAGATTCTTCGACTACGCTGCGCTTCGCTCAGAATGACATATAACATAATATTTCCGTAACTCTGAATAAAAATTAATGGCTACTTTTGCTGTCATAAAATGACCATTTATCCATGCAAAATATACCAAGCGTAGATTTACGCGATTTTCTGTCAGGTGACGAACAACGCAAGCAAAAATTTGTAAATGAGATTGGTAAAGCCTACGAAGAAATTGGCTTTGTAGCACTAAAAGGCCACTTTCTTGACGACACTCTTGTAGATTCGCTTTACAGCGAAGTACAGCAGTTTTTCAACTTACCATCGGAGGTTAAAGATAAATACGAGATTCCTGGAATTGGCGGTCAACGCGGCTATGTTTCTTTCGGTAAAGAAAAAGCAAAAGGACATACAGCAGGTGACCTTAAAGAATTCTGGCATTTCGGGCAATACCTGTCGGAAGATTCAACCTATAACGGGCATCCGCATTACCATGATAATGTAGAGGTTACCGAACTCCCTAATTTTAACCCTACAGGGAAAGAAGCCTACAAAATGCTTGAAAAGACCGGCGTTTACGTATTAAGGGCTTTGGCAATATATCTTGGGCTTGACGAATATTTTTTTGATAATTATGTTGGTGAAGGCAATGGCATTCTTCGTCCTATCCACTACCCTCCTATCACTCAGGAACCAAAAGATGCTGTACGTGCAGCCGCTCATGGTGACATCAACCTTATTACATTATTAATGGGTGCTCAGGGACGTGGTTTACAGGTACAAAACCATGACGGAGAATGGATCGACGCGATCGCTGAACCTGATGAACTGGTTATCAATGTTGGCGATATGCTGTCACGTCATACCAACAATAAACTAAAATCTACAATACACAGGGTTGTAAACCCACCAAGGGAGTTATGGGGTACATCACGCTACTCTATCCCATTCTTTATGCACCCGGTAGCAGAAATGAAACTGAATTGCCTGGAAAACTGTATAAGCGAAGAGCAACCGAAACTTTATGAAGATATTACTGCCGGTGATTTTCTTTACGAACGCCTGGTTGAGTTAGGGCTTATCAAATAATTATTTCACTATAAAAGAATCTAATATTTCCCTTCCTTGTTTTATATAACCGGGAGGGGTCATTTTTTTACTATAAGACAGGTGTATACTATATATTTCCTGTTTACGCACAAATATGACATGCTCAAATCTTGACTCTTGAGGATCTTCCAGTTTATAGACTATCTTAAAATAATCTTTACCTTGTTTTGTAAAACTCTTAGATTCTAATAAATTACCGCGATTCATTATACTCTTTTTCATCTCATGAGTATAGTTATCTGTATTAACAGAATCAGGCAATATCATATAATTATAACTCACATCTGCATATGCTTTTACCCACAAATCAAAAATTTCAGAATTTGAGTTCGATTTAAAACCTCTTTCAACCCAAGTATCCGGATGATGAAGAGAATATTTAGGTGTATTTTTAAGCACTAACTTTGTGCTTTGTATAAATTTTATCTCAGGCTCTTTATTTGAATTACAACCTAATATTACAAGACTGATTACCGATAAATATAATAAGTATTTCATGTTAACTTTTATTAGCCCAAAATAAACCTTTTTACTTGATTATGTATTAATTATAATAATTTATTTCCCTATTGATATTAAAGACTTAACATAGCTGTTTAGGTTATTCAAAAGGATTCTTGCTCACTTTCAATAAAGATTTTGAATTCAATTCTAATAATGAACAACCTAAACTTTATGAAGATATTACCGCAGGTGATTTTCTTTATGAAAACCTTTTTGAACTGGGGCTTATCAAAAAATAAAATATTTTAGTCCATATTAAGAGCATCAGGCAATAGTCTGATGCTTTTTTATTTTTACTTTTGGGATATGAAAAGACTCCTGTTTGCTTTAATGTCGTCATTATTGTTAATCTCATGTGCTACAGAAAAAGAAATAGCTATTGACCGTTTCAAAAATTTCCCCGAAGAGATTGACGGTTGCGCCTGTTATTTTTCGGTAAACAAAGAGGACTTCATTAAGGGTGAATATATTTATGCCGATACTTATCACGACCATGCATACATCAGCATCAATGGAAAAATGATGCAATTCAAACTAAAAAGCTATACCGATGTTGCTGAAGGCTACTGGGTAAAAATATATGAGAACGATGAGTATGAAGTTACCGTTGACAGTGAAGAGGTGTTGCAAAAAAACGACACGTGGCAACAAAAAGGGAGAATTTCACTCAAAGCAAGGAGCGGAAAAAAGATAAAAGAAACAATTTACGGCGAATGCGGATGTTAACGCTTTTGTTTATATAATAAAAACTATGGCAAAGAAATTAAGCAGTTTAGATAATCTAGGAGGTTTTGTTTTTTCTACTAATAAAGATTTTGAGTTCGAGTCAAATGATGAACAGCAGGAAACTCTTGCTAACAATCAGCAAAAACTTGAAGCCCATCTGGACAAAAAGAACCGTGGCGGAAAAGTGGCAACCATTATAAAAGGATTTGAAGGCAATGACGACGACCTGAAGGCTCTGGCAAAACAACTAAAAACACTTTGCGGTGTGGGCGGTGCGGCCAAAGATGGCGAAATCATAATCCAGGGGAATTTCAGGGATAAGATTATGGATTTCCTGACCAAAGAAGGTTATAAAGTAAAACGAGTTGGCGGATAAGCTACTCTGATAAGATGTTGCGCCCGTTGGCATATTCTGACGGGCGTTGTCCTAACATTTTGTAAAAGATATTACTGAATGTCGGTAAACTGTTATAACCAACAGCTATAGCTACTTCACTCACAGGAATTGTTTTATTCTGAAGCAATTCCACAGCCTTAAGCATCCTCGATATCGTAAAGAACTGCATAAACGACATTCCCAGATCCTTTACAAACAGACGATGCAATGTACGGGTACTCAAACCAAATCTTTTCGCCAGATCCTCAAAAGAAATAGCATCACCAATATGCGAAGTAATATATTCGGTGATTTTTATAAGCCTTGCATCTTTAGCCAAAGGCAGAGATAGCGACAGGTTTTTTCCTGAAACATCGGGTAATAATACTTTTAAGGCCTTAGCAACTATATAATTACGACTTCCTTTGTATAAATCTCCATTCCAGCGTTTTGTAAACAGCAAGAGATTTAAAAGCAGGTCATCAACAGGGTATATACCCTCTTCCGAATAGAATGACAGCTCTTTTTTTTCAACCGGAAAGTAGAGATTTCTCATCATCACATCCTCAGAATTTGGGTGTATGCTATGCAACGCTCCGGGAGGAATCCACATATAATGTCTTGCGGGAAGAAAATAGGTGTTAGTATCTGTCTTTACATATACGATTCCGCCTTCTACATACAGAAACTGCGCTTTAGTATGGCTATGCTGAAGAATAAGAAGTTCTCCCATAAGATCGTGATGACAGTAAATACTATCCGCATGCTTATCTACTTCCGTAAGGTAATATCTGTTTACTGCCATTCGTTACTGTGTCTTAAACGAATAAATAATTGTCTTTTACAAATATACAGCCATTAAAACGATTTCGTAACATTGTCTTTACATTTTGCAAAAATTAAATTATATGCGAGAAATTTTCAATTATAATTAATTTTTTCAGTAAAAATAGCTCATTATGGAAATAGAAAGAATAAAATTTGAAGACTATAAAAACCGAATCATTTCAGCCAGTGAAGCGGCAAGCCTATTCAGGGATGGAATGACTGTAGGTTCCAGTGGATTTACAAAGGCAGGCGATAGTAAAGCTGTACTTCCGGCCTTTGCAGCACGGGCAGCTCATGAAGATATAGCGATTACATTAATCACAGGAGCTTCATTAGGACACACTACTGATAGCGACCTTGCCGAAGCCAATGCTCTTTATAAAAGAATGCCTTTTCAGGTTGATCCTGTACTCAGAAAAAAAATAAACGATGGATCGGTTTTTTTTATCGATCAGCACCTGAGTGAAACTGCAGAATTACTCAACAACAAACATCTTCCTTTAATGGATCTGGCAATTATTGAAGCTTCATCCATAGACGAAAACGGAAACATTATACCTACCACATCAATTGGAAACTCGGCTACATTCGCTAAATTAGCCAATAAAGTAATTATTGAAATAAATACATCTATTTCAATTGATTTTAAAGGAATACATGATATTATTATTCCTTCAAATTACCCTGAGAGAGAAATCATCCCTATTACAAAACCGGACTCAAGAATCGGCAAAGGATATATTACTGTAGATCCAAAAAAAGTTGCAGGAATCGTTTTTACCGAACTCCCGGACAGCCCTGCTCAGGTTACCGAAATTGATGATAAAACTGCAGCTATAGCAAGTCATCTTATACACTTTTTTGAAAACGAAGTTACATCAGGACGTCTGACCAACTCACTGTTGCCTTTGCAGGCGGGTATTGGAAAAATCGCCAATGCTGTACTTTCAGGCTTCTCAAAGGGCAATTTTAAAAATCTTACCATGTATTCTGAAGTATTACAGGACAGTACTTTTGAACTTATAGATTCCGGAAAGATGAATTTCGCATCCGCTTCTTCGATAACCGTATCTAAACCCTGTTATGATCACCTGATGCAAAACTTCGGGAAGTATCAAGACAAAATCATACTGCGCCCTCAAAATATCAGCAACTCACCGGAGGTAATTCGCAGACTCGGAATTATAGCCATTAATACAGCCATAGAATTTGATATTTACGGTAATGTAAATTCAACACACATTAGCGGTTCTAAAATGATGAACGGCATAGGTGGCTCAGGTGATTTTGCCAGAAATGCCTACCTGAGCATATTCGTTACACCATCAGTTTCAAAAGAAAACAACATATCCCACGTTCTGCCAATGGTTTCACATGTTGATCATACTGAACATGACGTTGATATACTGGTTACAGAAAACGGACTTGCCGACTTGCGAGGCCTTGCTCCGCGAGAAAGAGCGGTTCAGATAATAAGCAACTGTGTACATCCTGATTATAAAGAAGCTCTTTTAAGTTATTATGAAAGAGCATGCCTTAGAGGAGGCCATACCCCACACTTACTTGAAGAAGCTTTTCAGTGGCATATCAGCCATTTGAATAGCGGATCCATGAAAAATATAGCCCCCGTGGAATATCCGTAAATTCCCATTTGTATTGTTGTAAAAATCCCTGAACCAATAAACGGTTTAGGGATTTTTTATGACTACAAAAGTTTTGAGGCGACTAATTCTATTATTACCTTTATCCCTTAAAGCTTTAACAAATGACAAAACTCAAAATAGCCGGAGTTCCAGAACATTTTAATCTTCCCTGGCATTTATCGATTGAAAATGGTGATTTTTCAGAAAAGGATATCAATTTACAATGGACAGATGTACCTGAAGGAACCGGTAAGCTTTGCCAAATGTTGCGTGATGGCAGTACTGATATTGCTGTTATCCTTACTGAAGGCATTATAAAGGATATTGCTGCCGGCAATGAGAGCAAAATTGTTCAGGTATATGTTGACTCGCCATTAGTATGGGGGATACATGTAGCTGCGGGTTCGGAATATGAAAAGCTTTCAGATATTGAACATGGAAAAGTTGCTATCAGCCGTTTTGGATCAGGGTCGCATTTAATGGCCATTGTTAACGCTAAAAACGAAGGCTGGGATACAAAAAGTCTGCAATATGAAATTATAAATACGCTTGATGGTGCTATTGAAGGGCTTACTGAAGGCCGTGCCGACTATTTTATGTGGGAACGTTTTATGACTAAACCCATAGTTGACAAAGGTATCTTCAGGAGAATTGGCGACTGCCCTACTCCATGGCCGTGTTTCGTTATTGCTGTACGCAATGAAGTTTTACAAAATAACCCTGAAGCTATTTTAAAACTGCTTGAGGTTATTAATACTAAAACAAGAGGCTTTAAAGAAATTCCCGATATTGATATAATCCTTGCTGAGAGTTACCATCAAAAAATTGAAGACATCAGGGAATGGTTAAAAATAACGGAATGGTCCCAAAAGAAACTCAATAAAAACACGTTTGATAAAGTACAAAACCAACTTTTTGAACTTGACATCATCACTAACAAAATTGCATTTGAAACTGCAGCACAATAAAGCATAAGTGTTTTATTTACCTAAATGATAAAACTGGATTCTGCCAAGATAAAAGAGATAAAATCAAAGCTCCAAATCAGGGAGCCCTGGGCATCTATTATCATTTTTGTACTAAACGTTCTTATTGCAATACCACTGTTTATCATAATTCACCAAAATCTAAGAGATCCAGAATGGCCCGTACATATTGACAGGATATTAATCGGTATCACATTATTGGTAAGCATTCAGCTTGTGCTTAGGTTAATGAAGAATATACTAATTATCTGTATCTTCTTTTATCTTATAGCCTTAGTATATGGGTCATTATTTGGAAATTATGGATTTAATGCCGTTTTTGAAGATTACAGATCAATGGTTTACACAATGGCAGATGATGCTAACCCTCAGGATATTATAATATCCAAGCTATTACCTTTTCCTAATAAATCAAAAATTATCGATGCCGTTGATTTCGATAATCCTGCAGTGAGAAATTTTGCTTTGATGGCAACGACAAAGTATTTCAGGGATGTAAAAGGATACAGAAAACAGAGACGCATGATACAATGTTTTGCTGTATTTAAAGAAATCAGGAACAAATGGAATTATGTAGACGACCCAAAAGGTCAGGAATACATTGCTTCAGCATCAGAATCGCTGCAACATTTCTCAGGCGATTGTGATGACCATGCAATTCTTATGTCAGCAGCGATAAGGGCTATCGGTGGTACACCACGAATAATCCATACAGGAGGACATCTCTATCCTGAAATGCTGATTGGCAGTAAAGCAAATCTTGAAACCGCCAACTATCTCATAAAGGAAGTTTTATTTGTTGAGGAAAGCAGAGGAAAGGAAATCCATTACCATGTAGATGAACGTGGTCAGATTTGGTTAAACCTTGACTACACAGCTACTTATCCCGGAGGACGTTTTATGAGTGAAGAGATTTTAGGTGCTCTTACATTCAACTAATCTACCAGTCAATTTGTTTTTTACCTTTTTCTGCAAGAAAAGCATTAGCCCTGCTAAAGTGTTTGTTTCCAAACCAATGTCCTTTATTAGCACTCAAAGGCGAAGGGTGTCCGGTTTCCAGCACCAAATGTTTTTGTTTATCAACACTTGAGCCTTTTTTCTTTGCAAAACCACCCCAAAGCATAAATACAACATCTTTCTTTTGTGCAGATATTTTTTGGATTACAGCATCTGTAAAAGCTTCCCAACCTTTGCCCTGGTGGCTATTAGCTTCGCCCTGACGAACCGTTAATACAGCGTTTAGCAACAGAACCCCCTGATCTGCCCAGCGTTCAAGATTGCCGGTTGAAGGAAATGGTTTCCCCAGGTCAGTCTGGATTTCCCTGAAGATATTTTGCAGTGAAGGAGGAAAAGGAATACCATCACTAACGGAAAAACATAAACCATTAGCCTGCCCGGGACCATGATAAGGATCCTGTCCGATAATTACAACTTCTACTTTATCAAAGGGACAGTGATCAAAGGCTGAAAATATCTTTTTCCCCGGAGGATAACAGGTAGCATGAGAATATTCGCTTTTGACAAAATCAATTAAATTACTGAAGTATGGTTTATCAAATTCATCTTTCAAAATTTCACCCCACGAAGATTCAATATTTACCTGCATATACTATTATTTTTCCGCAAATATAAACAATGCTTTTCAAGCTACTCACAAGACAATATTAAACTTTACAGCCGTATATACAACCCTGCCAAATATGTAGTATTTTTGTATAAAATACGCCTATATCTATAATGATCAGCATAAACGAAAAAACTTTAAAAGACTTAGAATTCTACACTGTATTAGAAGCTGTTGCTTCCGGCTGTACCACAGAGCCCGGACATGAGAAGGCCTTAACCATTTCTCCTTTTAAAAATAAAGAGGAATTAATGGATTCGCTTCTTGAGACATCTGAATATGTTTCCTCTTTCGATAATAATAACGCATTGCCAAATCATGGCTTTGAACCGATAACTAATGAAGTTAAATTCCTGGCTATAGAAGACAGTTATCTTGAAGCACCGACATTCAGGAAAATTGCTGTGGTTTCTGAAACTGTAAATACGCTTATAAAGTTCCTTGAAAAATTTGACGACTATTACCCTACTCTTAACAAAAGAGCTTTAAGCATTGAATACACTAAGGATATCCTTAAAAACATTGATAAGGTAGTTGATAAATACGGAGAAGTAAAAGACGATGCCTCACCTGAATTACAGAACATCCGCAGGGAAATAAATCAGGTAAAGACAAAAATCAACCAAAGTTTTGCCTCTGCCCTAACACAATACAACAGCCAGGGATATCTGGATGACATCAAAGAAAGTGTAGTTGAGAACCGAAGGGTTCTCGCTGTACTTGCTATGTATCGACGTAAAGTAAAAGGCTCAATTTTGGGAAGCTCTAAAACCGGGAGCATTGCTTATATAGAACCTGAGGCAACCCTGAAATATTCCCGCGAACTCAATAATTTTGAGTACGAGGAAAAAGAAGAAATAAAGCGGATACTATTGCAGTTAAGTAATACAATTCGTCCATTTGTTCCATTATTATTTGAATATCAGGAATTCCTGACTGATATCGACGTAATTTCAGGAAAAGCAAAATATGCACGAAGGATTAATGCATTGCTACCAAACATTACAGAAGAAAAACGACTGTATTTCAGAGATGCTTTCCATCCTATCTTATATTCCAACAATAAACGCAAAGGTGAAGTTACTTATCCGCAAACAATCGAGCTTACTGATGAGAACAGAATTATTGTTATATCCGGGCCAAATGCAGGAGGTAAAAGTATTACACTAAAAACAATAGGATTATTACAGCTGATGCTTCAGTGCGGATTGCTGATTCCTGTTCATGAGCGAAGTGAAACTTTTTTGTTTGACAGGATATTGACCGACATTGGAGACAATCAATCTATTGAAAATCATTTAAGTACTTACAGCTACCGCCTTAAGAACATGAACTACTTCTTAAAGAAATGTAACGATAAAAGTTTATTTCTTATTGATGAATTTGGTACAGGTTCAGATCCCTAACTGGGTGGTGCATTAGCCGAAGTATTTCTTGAAGAATTTTATCATCGGGAGGCATTTGGCATTATAACCACACATTACACCAATCTTAAGATGCTTGCTAATGAGCTGCCATTTGCCACCAACGCTAACATGCTCTTCGATGAAAAATCACTTGAGCCAATGTACAAGCTAATACTGGGACAAGCCGGTAGTTCATTCACGTTTGAAGTTGCACAAAAAAATGGTATTCCTTACGGATTAATCAACCGTGCAAAGAAAAAAATTGAAGGAAGCAAAGTGCGTTTTGACAAAACTATTGCAACACTTCAAAAAGAACGATCAAAACTGGAAAAAACTTCTCAAATATTAAAAGAAGAAGAAACCAAGGCTCGCGAAGAAGGTAAAAAGATGGAAAACATCAATACCAAGATTCAGCAAAAGCTTGAAAGTTACCAGGAACTTTTTGATGCAAATCAACGCCTTATCTACATGGGGCAAAAGCTTGACGATATTAGCGAAAAATATTTCAATACCAAAAACAAGAAAGAGCTGATTGGCGAATTCCTGAAAATGGTGGAGATTGAAAACTCTAAACGTAAAAAAGCTACTCCTAAAGAAAAAAAACAAAAAGAAATTGTACAGAAGCAAATTATTGCTGAAGTAACGGAAAAAGTTGAAGAAATCCGAAAGGAGAAAAAAGAAAAGAAAATAAAAGCTTTGAAAACTGAAGCTGAGAAACCCAAAATTGCTTTAAAAGTTGGAGACAGAGTTAGAATGATAGACGGAAAAGCAGTGGGAACCCTTGATGCTATCGAAAAGAAGAAAGCAACCGTAAATTATGGGCTTTTCACCTCTAAAGTAGATTTAGAATCTCTTGAGTTTGTAGAAAGGAAAAAATAAAACTGACATGGATAATTTTCCTAAAGATAAAAAGATAATATTATTTGATGGTGTTTGTAACCTATGCGACAACACCGTTCAGTTTATTATTAAACATGACAAAAATGATATTTTTCGATTTGTTGCATTGCAGTCTGATCTCGGTCAGAAAATTGTAAACTATATAGGACTTGACACCTCTAAGATGGATTCGATAATCCTGTATGAACCAGGTCAGGCCTATTATTATAAATCTCAGGCTGCCCTAAAAATCGCTAAAGAACTCAGTGGTATATATTCCTGGTTAAGTATTTTCAAAATATTACCAAGCGGATTGTCTGATAAAGTTTATGATTACATTGCAAAGAACAGATATAAATGGTATGGGAAAAAAGACGAATGCATGTTACCAACTCCCGAGATGAAAGCTAAGTTTTTATAACTCTTGACAAAATAAATTAGACATAATATTAAAATAAAAAAAGTCCTTGCATTGCAAGGACTTTTTAATTTATAGAAAACTAATTAATTAGTTTTTTACGATTTTCTTAGTTGTAGCTCCTTTGTCAGAAGTAATAGTCATCATGTAGATACCTGAAGCAAGGTCAGATACATTAACTGATGCATTAGCAACACCGTCAAATTTAGCAGTTTTAACTGTACGACCGTTAAGATCAACGATAGCAACGTTAGATACAAGAGCATCAACAGAAACGTTAACTACGTCATTAACCGGGTTAGGGTAAACTGAAAGGTTAGCAAGAGTATTTTCATTAACACCAGCAGTAGCTTCGCTGAAGCTGTATGAATCAACATTGTAAGATGTTCCCCAATCATCAAAAATGAAAGATGAAACGTTAGCTCTGTTTCCACCAATTAGATCAGCACTTACGATTAACTCATCATTAACATAGTATGCTACTGTAGTTTCAGTAAATCTAACTTTGATATTATACCAAGTTGCAGCTTCAAATGGTACTGTTTCAGTAGCAAGAGTAACTTGGTTAGATGCATTAAGACCAGTTCCAAAACGAATTGTTCCAGTGTAGTTGAAATAAACCAAATAAGCAGCCGGTGCAGATTCTTCTGTTAGATTGTAACCCCAGAAAAGTCCATCACTACCACCTTCAGCATCGATAGCATCAGTATAAACAGAGAAGTTTACGTCATAAGATGCAGGAAGTAGTTCTGAATCAAATAATGGTCCAACAACCCCAATATAATTTTCAGGTTGTGAATTTGAACTTACAAGTTGTAATGAATTTGATCCGTCTAGTGCAACCGCATCAGTTACAACACCAGCAGTTGCAGGTGTAGCAGTACTGTAAAGAGACCAGTTTTGTTGACCATTGATATTTCCTAAGGTAAAACCTTCTGAAGTCTCAAAAGAAATAACTTGTGCATTAGCAGTAAAAAAAGAAGCCAGTAAAAAAGCTCCAACAAGTAATTGTTTTTTCATGATGATAAATAGTTTTTAATTTTTCTCAAAAATAAGAAAACTTTTCTCACTTACAACAAAAATTAATCATAAATTAAAAAAAAATAAACGCTAAAAAGCTCTTAATGTTTAATTTGTTGAGAATTAAGCATTTTAAAAACTATAAATAGAAATATATAATTAGTGTAGTAGATTAAGTTACATAAAGTTAGCCAGGACAAGAGCTGCCATAGCTTCTACAATTGGAACTGCACGGGGTACCACACAGGGATCATGTCTTCCTCTGCCATCCATTTCTACAATATTACCATCTTTATCAATAGTCTGCTGTGATTGCATAATAGTTGCAACGGGTTTAAAGGCAACCCTGAAATAAATATCCATACCATTACTTATGCCGCCCTGTATACCTCCTGAGAGGTTTGATTTGGTAGATCCATCCGGATTAAAAAGATCGTTATGCTCACTCCCCCTCATTTTTGCACCGCAGAAACCACTTCCATATTCAAAACCTTTTACTGCATTAATTGAAAGCATAGCCTTACCAAGTTCAGCATGAAGTTTATCGAACACAGGTTCTCCCAAACCAGCCGGTACATTTTTAATTACACAGGTAATAGTACCGCCGACCGTATCACCTTCCTTTCGAACCTGCCTGATATATTCTTCCATTTTTTGAGCTGTAGCCAAATCAGGGCAACGCACATCGTTTGTCTCTGTAAGCGAGAAATCCAGTGCCTGATATGGCTTATCAATAAATATATCTCCTACTGATGAAACAAATGCATTAATTTCAATTTCAGGCATAAGCTGCTTTGCAATAGCTCCCCCTACTACCCTGCTGATAGTTTCACGCGCCGAACTCCTTCCTCCACCTCTGTGATCTCTTATACCATATTTCTTATCATAAACATAATCAGCGTGAGATGGCCTGTATACATCTTTTAGATGATCATAATCACCTGTTTTTTGATTTGTGTTCTTAACAATAAAACCAATTGGCGTACCGGTGGTTTTTCCTTCGAATATTCCTGAAAGAAATTCCACCACATCTGCTTCTTTTCTTTGTGTCACAATTGCAGATTGCCCCGGCCTTCTTCTGTCCAGTTCTTTTTGTATTTTCTCAAAATCAATTATCACTCCTGAAGGACAACCATCTATTACTCCACCTATTGCAGTTCCGTGTGATTCTCCGAAAGTCGTAAGCCTGAATTTGTTCCCAAATGTATTTCCTGCCATATTATTCTTAAATACTATTTAAACAAATGTAAGTTGTTCCTGCTTATAATTAAAATTATACCCAAAGTACTTTACCAGGAAGACAGAACATTTTAATAACAATTTGGTAAACATACATTTATATGTATGAGTGTAATTTGCAGAAGAAAAAACACTCTAATGAAAAAAAGGATTGTTGATCTGGTTGTGCTTTCCGATATACATTTAGGAACATATGGCTGTCACGCCAAAGAACTTTCGGCCTATCTTTCTACTATTAAACCTAAAACTCTTATCCTAAATGGAGATATCATCGATATCTGGCAATTTAGGAAATCGTATTTTCCAAAATCACACCTTAAAGTCGTAAAAAAATTATTGGATTTTGCTTCTAAAGGAACCAAAGTTTATTACATAACAGGTAACCATGATGAAATGCTGCGTAAATTCAGCGGTACGTCTATGGGTAATTTCTCTATATGTGATAAGGTTGTGCTTGAACTGGACGGCAAAAAAGCATGGTTTTTTCATGGAGATGTTTTTGACAGTTCTGTACATCATGCAAAATGGATCGCAAAATTAGGCGGCCTGGGATACGACTACCTCATACTTTTAAATCGCTTTGTAAACTGGTGTCTTAAAAAAATGGGTAAAGAACCCTATTCGCTATCCAAAAAAATAAAAGCAAGTGTAAAAAAGGCTGTCAAGTTTATTTCTGACTTCGAAGAAACCGCATCAGATATAGCAATAGAAAACAACTATGATTATGTAATCTGCGGACATATCCATGAACCTGTAATTACGGTAAAAGAGAATAAAAAAGGAAGTGTTACGTATTTGAATTCGGGTGACTGGATTGAGAACCTTACCGCACTCGAATACAACAAAAAACGCTGGAAATTGTATCGTCACGCTGATATGGAACCTATAGTTGAAGAAGATTATTTTGAGATGGAAATGAAACTCGACAATCAGTTAGTTGCAGCAATGATATTTAATAATAAATAGTTTTTTAAACAAATTGTTAGTTATATTAGCCACGAAAAACTAACTAACATGAAAAGAATATACTTATTAGGAGCATTAGCTACTTTTACTGTTTCCTGCTCAAATGATGACAACAATGGAAACAATAACAATCCGTCTGAAAATTACCTTCCCCTTGCTGAAGGAAATTATTGGGTTTATGATGTACAGGGCACTTCAATGAATGGAAGAGATTCTATTTATTTTTATGGCGATACAGTAATCAATAACACTACCTATAAAAAGGTAAAATCAAAAGACCCAATTGCTACGGGATTTTTCTCTAACGCACTTAACAACAACGGAATCAGATATGCCGATGGTAAAACATATCTTTCGGGCACAGCCGGATTAAGCCTGACGGAGCAATTACCTTTTAATTTAAACGTAACTGATTTTATAATTTTTGATGTTAATGCTGCTAATAACGAACAGCTTTCTTTAACCGAAGGTAATATAACTCAGGAAGTTGATGGTTACACCCTTATATTTGATTATAAATTATCTTCTAAAGCAAAAGCGCCAATTGCCAATTTTACTTCAGGAAACGAGCAATATACACATGTGATGCCTGTTGAAATAACACTAAACTTAAAAATACAGGTTGCAACAACATTTCAGGGATTCCCAATAACAGTTACATTAATGGAACCTCAAAATGTTTTAGTTTCAACACAATATTATGCAGAAGGCATCGGTGCTGTAAAAAGCAGCAATGATATCAGCTATAACCTTGCTGAACTACCTGGTTTTGAACTACCTATACCACAATCAGGAACAGAACATCAGGAAGAAGTACTTGTAGATTATAAGGTAGAGTAAATCTTTAACATAACGATAACAGTTAAAACTTTAACAAATCCGGATTCTTACAATTTTAGGAATTTAATTTTGTTAAATAAATAACCCAGTATCATTATGAAAAAATTATTGTTATCTGCTTTTATGCTGGCAGGCTTAGCATTTAGCGGAAATGCACAGGAGAAAAACGCATTAGGTCTGAGACTTGGTGATAATGACGGTTTTGGTGGTGAAATTTCATACCAAAGAAAATTAAGCAGCGACAACAGACTTGAATTAGACTTAGGATGGAGAGACTCAAGACATTATGACGCTGTAAAACTTACAGGTCTATACCAATGGGTATGGAATATTGAAGGTGGTTTTAACTGGTATGCCGGCGTAGGTGGAGGTATCGGGACATGGGATTTTAACGATGGTGTTCCTGATTATTATGACGGAAATGACGATAGCGGTGTTTTCGCTTTTGTAGCAGGTGATATAGGTATTGAATATAATTTCGATATCCCGCTTCAGCTATCGCTTGACTTCAGACCGGAGTTATATTTCAACGACTTCAGAGATGATAATTTTGGCGGAGATATAGCCTTGGGAGTTCGCTTCAAATTCTAAAAAATATTTATCAAAAAACCCTGTTATCTGACAGGGTTTTTTTATCTTTAAAAGAAAAACATGGACCAACGCGACACACAGATTCTCGCACTCAGAGGTGGAGCAATCGGAGAAATACATCCTCAATCATCTAAAGAAGAAATTTTCCAGAATACAACCATTAGACCCATACTAAAGCTACAGAACGATCTGTTTGTTGAATCCTTTATCAATTACGTAAACAAGTCAAAAAGCGATTTCTATGCATTTAGCATCGAAAAAAAATTTACCTTCATTGACAACGCCGTACATAAAGACATCAAATTCCGAAATGCCTTAAAAGGAATGGTTATAGCTTTGTTTACTGTTGAAGAATTCAGAGAATATATACAGGATTCATCCAGCCTTAATAAACGTATGATGAACCTGCTTATTGAGAGACTAAAAGACCAGGTACAGCTTTTAATCAAAAGAGAATAAAAAAGAGGATATAAAAATATCCTCTTTTTTATTTATTCGATAATACTTTCACCATTAAGATTGGTAGTGAGCACATCACTCATATAATCAAAATAGGGGCGCATTGCTGCAAAAGTTACAATAATTTCATTCTTGAAATTTTTATCAAGAACTTCAGCATCTGTAAATTTTCGAACAGCCAGAAATTGCTTCTTCCTTATAAGGTCTATTGCTTTATGATTCTTATCAAAATCCTTTGGAGCAGTTTTTAATTCCTCTCCCTGAATCGTGCCAAAATATTTTTTAAAATCAGAAGCATCCATTATCTCTCTGATCTCACTATCATCAAGCTCAAACTCCTTCCTTATCCTTTTAAGATCTTCAGCATTAGGCTGCCAGAAACCACCTTCAACAAAACTGTTACCAGGTTCAAGGTGTAAATAATAACTGCCTCTGAAAAAAGGCTTTGTCCTGGAATACCATGCACCTAAATAATTCTTATATGGCGATTTATCTTTTGAAAATCTTACATCCCTGTAAATACGATACATCTGGATATTTTCAATAGAGTCTGACTTTTGTATCTCGTTGCCAATCTCATTAAAAAACACCCTTACCTCCTTTTCAAGCTTTTGAAATTCAGGTTTATTTTTGGTGAACCACTCCCTGTTATTATTTTTACTTAAAAGACGTAAAAATTCCAATAATTGTTTAAACACCATTACTCAACACTCTTTGGAACAAAAACCAGAACAGCATTGTTACCGGAATATAACACAAGGTTTTTTTCTTCTATTTTAGCTTTATCAGCTTTCGAAAGGTTTTTCATATATTCATCTTCAGCTACGCCCTGACAAAACATTTTGGTAGACATCATTTGTCCTAATGTCAATTTTCCATCAGCATCAAGTGTATAAGAACCTCCGTAACCATTACAACCTCCATTACCGTTGACTTTGTTATCAGTCGTAAAAGTGATAGTGGGCAGCTTATTTGGAAATTTAGAAGTTAAAACTTTCTCCCCGTTCATAGCTGATAGTTCCCAGCCAGACGATACCAGTGTGTCCTTTGAAACCGTACCTTTAGTACATTTACAACCAGTCATCACCACGGTGACGAAAAGTATACTGAAAGCTAGCATTATTTTTTTCATATGTTCTTTTTTTAGTATGTGAACCAAATTTAAGAACAAAAAAGCTCGAAATAAAATCTTTAGTAAATATTTAAAGTAGTCCGTTATACTTACGTACAAACCATTCAGTTGCAAGTGCAACAGCAAGGATTACAAGTAGCCAAACCCAGTCTATTAGGGGAGATTTTTTGGTGATTTCTTTCTGTAATGCTTTATAATTCTCGTCATTTACCAGCCTATCTATTAACTTATCAATAGTATTAGGATAAAATACCTCTCCATTAGTATTTGATGCAACCTGTTGAAGACGGGTTAAATCAGGATTAACAAACTGTTTTTCAATCTCAAAATCGAGAACTTCGAAAGCCCCTGTATAACTCGTTTTTGAAGTATTTTCAACTACTGTAAATGAATATGCTCCTGCATCAAGACCATCAAGATTTACTTTGTATTCACCGGCACCTTTCAGAAAATCATATGTTTTTGATGTGTTATTCTTTTTGTTATTCAGACGAATGGTTAATCTCGCATTCTCATCAAATTCATAGTTTTTATTGAAATACTGAGCACTAAGCGAAATAACTTCACCTGAATTATAAAAACGCTCATGGGAAACAACCAAAGATTTCCTTTTAGAATTTGAAGCAAGGTACTGGATTGTTTTATCAATGAATACATCAAACTGTTCAAAAGACTTTGAATTAAGATGGCTTTCAAGTCTCCATTTCCAGATATTTTCACCTAAAATAAAAGCATTGCGCGATGGACCGTTTTCAGAGAAAACCATCAGCGGATTATCCATTTTCACATTTCTGATTCTTGCCTGTAAAAGAGTATTTGCATTTGACTTAACCGTAATAGTTCCATAAGGATTCTCAAGAGGCGGAAATTGCTCAAAACCGATATTATCTATAGCAAATGAGTTAAAGCCGGTTACATAGTCTGCAAGATAATCTTCACTTTGCGAAGTCATCTTAAAGCTGAGTACATTCTGAGTCTGATTCAACAAATTAAAATCTGTGCTAAGCCCTGTAATAGTTAGTGTATTTAAACCTGCATTCTTATTTTGCTCCAGTAGAGCCTTAAATGATGCATCCGGCTGATACAGTATCAATACATTATAATCCTGTAATGATTTGACATCTGACGGCTTTAGAATAGTGACTTTACGTTGCTGATTGGTTTCAATTGCGCGTTTAAGTGCTCCAAGATCTGGGTGATTTAACGAAGAAACTATAGCTACTTCCGAGCGCTGATCAATAACTTCTACAGCAAAATTCTTTATGTTATTATATCTGTTTTTCTCTGATTCCCCTGAAGTAATCTGAGCTTTGTAAGTCTTCACCCCTACTTTATCAGCATCAAGCAATACAGAAAGCGAAACGGCTTTTTTATCTTTTGAAAAACTAACATTCTGCTTATAAAGCACCGAATTTCCCTGCGTAATATTAAAAACAGCATTGATTGTTTTATTCCCGCTATATTGAAGAAAAACTTCTACAGGGAATTTATTCTTTAAAAAAGCATACTTATTTACATTAACCTGGTTTACTTTTAAATCAAGAAAAGTAGTCGTATCACCCAACACTAACGGATATACGCTTGTATTTTCCCTAAAGCTATACACATAATCATTTCCCATAGTCTGGTTACCATCTGTAAGCATCACTACCGGATAGTTTATATTTCTATATAACTGCTTAAGGTTTTGTACTGCCTGATCTATATGGGTTTGCTTTCCGTTAAAATTTAATGTATCAGCATTAGAAAAACCTTCTGCAAAACTATACAATTGCAGATCAAACTTATCTTTAAGTGATTTGTTATCGGCAATTTGTTGTGAGAGTGCTTTAGCAATACTGTCCTGCCCCAGTTCTTTGACTGATTGTGAATTGTCAATAAGGACCGGTAGCGGAGTCTTAACTGTTTCCAGACTTTTGGTTGTTATAACCGGATTAATCAGCAACAAGAAAACAGAAAAGAGAGTCAGAAAACGAAGAAAAGCCAAAAAGAAGAACAGGCGTCCTTTCTTTTTGGCTTTATATAAATATTGGTAAAACGATAATGCAAAAGCTGCAAATGCAGATAATACTAACAATAGAATTGTAGATGCAGTCATTTTAAATTATCAGGTGTTTTACAAAATTAATTTATCGAATTTATTACGTCAGCATACCGCCATCGACATTTAGTGTCTGACCTGTTACATAAGCTGACATATCTGAAGCAAGGAAAAGACACGCATTAGCAACATCTTCTGTCGAGCCACCTCTTTTTAAAGGAATGCTATCAGCCCAGCCTTTTACTACATCTTCAGGAAGTTTTGCAGTCATTTCTGTTTCAATGAATCCCGGGGCAATTGCATTACAACGGATATTTCTTGAACCAAGCTCTAATGCGATTGATTTGGTAAAACCAAGTACACCGGCCTTAGAAGCAGCATAGTTAGACTGTCCTGCATTACCTTTTACACCAACTACAGAACTCATATTAATGATAGATCCTGAACGTTGTTTAAGCATTGGTCGCTGAACCGCTTTTGTCATGTTGAAAACAGACTTAAGGTTAACTTCAATTACTTTATCAAAGTCTTCTTCAGAGATACGCATCAACAGGTTATCTTTTGTTATACCTGCATTGTTTATAAGAATATCAATAGTGCCGAATGTTTCAAGAACATCATCAACAAGTTTTTGAGCCTCGTCAAATTTTGCAGCATCAGACTGATAGCCCTTTGCTTTAATACCATATCCTTTAAGTTCCTCTTCAAGTTGTTTTGCAGCTTCTGCTGATGCACTATATGTAAAAGCTACATTAGCACCATGCTTAGCAAAAACTACTGCAATACCACGACCAATACCCCTGCTCGCGCCGGTAATGATAGCCGTTTTTCCTTCTAATAATTTCATAATTTGTTTCAGTTTGTTTCTTTACAAAGTGACAAATATAGCAAAATGTTTATTGTTTAAAACGAGTCGTTTTTTGTTTTTTGCCTTAATAATCTTAATTAAATTTGTAATGCATTCATTTAAAATCGTCAACTATGCAAACCATACTAGGACTAAGAACCGTTGGCTATAAAGTATCTGATATTACCAAAGCCAAAGAATGGTATACAAAAGCCTTTAATACAGTACCTTATTTTGATGAGCCCTTTTATGTAGGCTTCAATATTGCCGGTTACGAATTAGGCCTGCAGCCTGATGATTCAGTTAAAGGTGATAATGTTGTTACCTATTGGGGCGTAGAAGATATTGAGGCAGAATACGAAAGATTTATCAGTCTTGGCGCTACAGAACATGAAACACCACAAAATGTGGGTGGAGATATTATGGTTGCCTCAGTAAAAGACCCGTGGGGCAATATTATAGGTCTTATCTATAATCCTGAATTTAAACTGCCGTGAGATGAAAATACAACCAGTAACCCATTTTACTAAAGACGGTAAAGAAATTATAATCAGGGAAGCCGGAGAAAATGATGCTGCCGGGTTGATAGAACTCAAAAAAAGTTATATCAAAGACACGACAAGTATCCCACTATATGAATTTGAATATAAAAATGATATTCAGGCTGAAAAAGAATGGATTAGAAAATTTGTCGGGGAATCCAACAGTCTTTTGCTTGTAGCTGAGCACAACGATAAACTCATAGGAAATATCGATCTTAACGGTAATCAGCGTAAAAAGCTTTTTCATACAGGAATGATAGGTATGGGTATAGCGTATCAATGGCAAAATAAAAAGATTGGAAGTTATCTAATGGATAGTGTTATGAAATGGGCATCTTCAAAATCTCCTTTAAGGATTATATGGCTGGAAGTATACAGTACCAATACCGGAGGCATAAAACTCTATGAGAAGTTTGGGTTTGAACAATGCGGAGTAATTAAAAACTTCTTTGAAGAAGAAAATCCTGCTGATAAGATCACAATGGTTAAACACTTATAAAACCTGTCTTATCCCTTTCTCATCCCATCAAAAATTCCCGGAGTAAAAATTTCATTACACGAAATTTCCTTTTCGCTTCAAATTAAAGGATTAACTATTAAAATTTTACTAAAAGATAGCTCCCGAAACGCAGCTTTTCCGTAAATTCATCATATAAATCGGTGAAAAATTGTAAAAGCCATGAAAAAAGAAATCAAATTAAAAAACGAGAGCGACATGAAATACGTAAAATTTATCCTGGCAGCCCTGGCAGGTTTTGGGCTAGTAAAATTCTTCGGTTATATAACCGAAGCTGAATTTGACGAAGAAGGTGATTTTGATGTTTACGACGAAGACGAATATCCTCTTTTTGTCTAATCAACAACAAAATAACTAAACCACAATAAGCACCTCTACCGGAGGTGCTATACCTATTTATACTCATCCCTCAATCGAATTTAAAATCAAACTGATTTAACAAAATTTATTGATTTTAAGCACTTTACTCAACAAAAAGTTAAATCCTGAAACTTTAAGAGAACCTTGGCAAAGCCTTGGTTTTACAATGGTTAACTTAGTGGATATAATAAAAACAAGAGCCTTTTTAAGGTTCAGTAAATATCTATTAAAAAGTAAAGCTATGAGTAACAAAAAAATGATTTTAGGTATTGCAGCGGGAGTTGCAGCCTTAGCAGTAGTAGGTATAATTCTTAAAAGAAGAGGCCATTTAGATGGCATCATCAGCAAAGCTGAAGAACTTGGTGGAGATATTGCCGACAAATATTCTAACATCAAAGAATCTGCCCGTAAAAAATTTGATGAAGTTGTAGAAAAAGGCGGAGAAATCGCTGAAAAACTGGCTTCACATGCAGATAAAGCAGTTGATACCGCTAAAACAACACCAACAGCAAGAGCATAAGGCTTAAAGCTAGCAATAATAAAGGCGTCTTATTTAATAATAAGGCGCTTTTATTTTTTAACTTTATTGTAAAATTAAAAGCTATGAGATATTATGCTATAATCATTTCTTGCGCAATTGGATTAATTATTGCCTGCAGCACGAAAAACAATATTCCTTCACAAAGCAAATCACCGGTTGTAGCTGCATCAAAAAATGATACAGTACGCATTGCAAATGATTCGTTGGAATATGAGGTAATCATCATTGATCCGGGATTCAACACCTGGCTGGCATCGCGTGCAAGGCTAAGAGGTTATTATGGCCAGTCATACCTTGAAAACAAAAACCGTTTTTGGGTTACCGAATGGAATCTCCGTGCGATGAATCCGCAACGTTTTGGAGAATTATATCAAATGCCTATTGATTACAAACCACAAATCAATTACGGCTATGAAGTAAATTATCTGTTGTTTAATTATCTGGTATTTTTTCAGCAAACTAATAATCAGAAACTCGGAGGTGTAATTCCACAATAAAATAAATTTATAATTTGGAATTATTTTAAATAATAATCTTAAAAGGTTGCTATGCAATAGCAAAACCGGTATATTTGCTGCTTTAATAACCAAAATGGGAAACTTAAAACAGCGTTGGGGAATTACAAACAACTTTCAGTTTGTAATTATATTCATTGTATTTGCTCTTACAGGATCTACATCAGCTTATTTATCAAAACCTGTACTTGAATGGATGGGAATCACTAAAGATACTATCTCTCTTTGGTTATATTACCCATTATATATAATACTTATCTTTCCTATTTATCAGGTATTATTGGTTTCTTTCGGGTTTATATTCGGACAGTTTAAATTCTTCTGGTGGTTTGAAAAGAAAATGCTGAAATCCTTGGGTTTAGGTTTCTTATTTAAAAACGAAAAGCCCTCTGAATAGAGAGCTTTCATTATCATATCTAAATCATTACGATTTAAGTTTTGACTTATAATTCTTTTTAAGCTTATCAAGCTTAGGTGTAATCACGGCTGCACAATACGGCTGATTAGGATTTTGTGCATAATAATCCTGGTGGTAATCTTCCGCAGGATAGAACACAGATGCCTTACTTACCTTTGTAACTATCTTGTTATTATAAATATGCTGATCCGTAAGGAGTTTGATAAAATTCTCTGCTGCCAGCTTTTGCGTTTCAGAAGTGTAAAAAATCTCACTTCTGTATTGCGTACCAACATCAGCGCCCTGCCTGTTTAATGTTGTAGGATCGTGAGTCGCAAAAAATATTTCAAGTAAATCCTCGTATGCCACTTCATCAGGGCTGAATACTATTTTTATAGCTTCAGCATGACCGGTATCTCCATTGCTAACTTCTCTGTATGTAGGGTTTTCGGTCTTACCACCGATATATCCCGAGGTAACCTTTTCAACACCTTTCAGATCAGTAAAAAATGCTTCTGTACACCAAAAGCAACCGCCGGCAAAAATGGCAGTTTCCGTTTTTTTGTTATCCATTTTTAAATCTCCTTCTTTAGATTTTATAATCCCTGTTTCAGGGGTTTGTTTCGACTGGCACGACAAGGAAACTAACGCCAGAACCATCACAAATGCTTTTTTCATATTTTGTTCCTCTAAGTTAAATAAGACAAGCCTTTCAATAAATATGATTAACTCAACTTTACAATATACATACGAAATATTGTGCCAAAAAAGATTTATTTTCATTTAAAATGTTTGTTTCTTTGTGGAAAACGAACATTGATGATACAGGCTTCAAACATTCATAAATATTACGATAAGCTTCATGTTTTAAAAGGCGTTGATCTCCATATTAAAAAGGGTGAAATAGTCTCTATAGTTGGTGCATCGGGTGCGGGAAAAACCACATTGCTGCAAATATTAGGAACCCTTGACAAACCAGGTAAAGAAACCGGTACAAGCCTTATCATTAATAATGATGATGTCCTTAAAATGAAGGACAAAGCCCTATCAAAGTTTCGTAACCTGCAACTTGGATTTATTTTTCAGTTTCACCAACTCCTGCCAGAGTTTACGGCATTAGAGAATGTTTGTATTCCGGCTTATATTGCAGGAAAACCAAAAACTGAAACGGAAGCCGAAGCAAAACGACTTTTAGAATATCTAGGGCTTTCGCATCGCGTTGACCACAAACCGGGAGAACTTTCAGGTGGTGAACAACAGCGTGTTGCCGTTGCCAGGGCACTTATTAACAAACCTGCCGTAATATTTGCTGATGAACCATCAGGAAATCTTGATACTGCATCTGCTGAAAATCTTCATCAGCTGTTCTTTAAGCTTCGTGATGAAATGGGGCAAACCTTTGTTATTGTTACCCACAACGAAGAACTGGCCAATATGGCGGACAGGAAACTTGTTATGAGTGATGGGCAGATTGTTTCTCACGGATAGTTTTCAGTCGCAGTCGCAGTTTTCAGTAAGGAGATAAATCATTATTTTTGCCTTATGGAAATGAAAATGAATACCGATGAGTTACGCTCATTCCTTGACGAAAAAGTAATTCAATACAACAATCAGGATTTTATTGATACCGACCCTGTACAGATACCACACTTATTTACCCTAAAAGAAGATATTGAAATTGCAGGTTTCCTTGCTGCTACCATAGCATGGGGCAACAGAAAGATGATCATCAATAACGCCAAAAAGATGGTGAACCTGATGGGAAACAGCCCCTATGATTTTGTAATGAATCATAAAGAAAATCATCTGGAAAATCTTGAAGGTTTTGTTCACCGCACTTTTAACAGCGTTGATTTTACGACTTTCATTAAAGCCCTGCGCCATACCTATCAAAACCATAACGGACTTGAAGCTGTATTTGCCAAACATCAGCAAAAGGAAGGCATGCACAAAGCCATACACGAATTCAAAAAGGTTTTCTTTGAGATAGAACATCAAAATCGCACGCAAAAGCATGTTTCCGATCCTTTAGCAGGTTCGGCGGCTAAACGCATCAACATGTACCTGAGATGGATGGTACGTAATGATAATGCAGGTGTAGACCTTGGTATCTGGAAAAGTATCTCAACCGCTACCCTATCATGCCCTCTTGATGTACATTCAGGTAATGTAGCCCGCAAGCTGGGAATTCTAACCCGTAAGCAAAATGATGCTAAAGCACTACATGAATTGGATACCAAATTACGCCTTATGGATGTTAATGATCCTGTAAAGTATGATTTTGCGCTTTTCGGACTTGGAGTGTTTGAAGGATTCTGATTATTCAGCTATCTCTGCTGTTGTATTCAATTTACTTTTATTCCTGCTGTATAGGAAATAAATAACTAATCCTATAAGTAGCCACAACCCGAACCATTTCCAGTTAGATAATGCCATACCTGTAAGCAGGTAACAACATGACACAAGTCCTAACAACGGTATTAGCGAAAGGTTTTTCAAAAAGGCCAGTACAGCCATAACGATACAGAATAAAAAGAATATATCCATTGATATGTTTGCTGTCAATGCATTGCTATCTCCGGAAAAGTCAAATGAATTACTGAAGAAATCAGGAAAAGCATAATGAACAATTACTGATGACACAACCAGCAACAAAGGGAAGATATATTTCGAATTGATATAAGGTATCCTGAATTTACCACGCGTCTGCCTTTCAGCCATTTCTTCAGCACTTTGAGGCGAAAGCATCAGTACACCACCGCATACAAGCACAAAAGCAAACAACGTACCTATACTTGTAAAGTCCAATACAAAATTTTCATCGGTAAAGAATATCGGCAAACCTACAACGACACCTGTAATAATAGTTGCAAATCCAGGAGTCTTGTATTTAGGGTGTATTTTTGAGAATTTTTCAGGCATAAGACCGTCACGACTCATGGTCATCCAGATACGGGGCTGACCAAGCTGAAAAACAAGCATAACGCTGGTCATAGCTACTACAGCAGCTACAGATACTATATACAGCATCCATTTTACCCCCTTAAGCTTGAATATCTCTGCCAAAGGATCACTTACACCAAGCAGTTCGTAAGATACCATTCCGGTAAGAACCAGAGCAAGTATTATATATAATACAGTACAGATAACTAATGAATAGATCATACCTTTAGGCAGGTCACGCTGAGGATTCTTGGATTCTTCCGCAAGTGTAGATACAGCATCAAAACCAATATAGGCAAAGAAAACCGCCGACACGCCTGCCATTACACCCCCAAACCCGTGTGGCATAAACGGAGTCCAGTTTTCAATATCTATATAAAAAGCCCCAACAACAATAATTAGCAATATGATAAGCAGTTTTACATATACCATTGCATTACTAAAGTTCTTAGATTCTTTTGTACCTCTGTAAACCAGATACGTAATAAGCAAATTGATGACTACGGCCGGTAAATCGAATATTACTTTAAGGCTGCCGATCATAGGTGCTGTTTGCCATGCAGATAAACCTTCTCCCGGTTTATTAGCCAAAAAAGCTTCGTGAGCGGCGTGGTGATTTATAGTAAGCCATTCGGGAAGATGGATATTCACCGCTTCCAAAAGATTGGTAAAATAACCACTCCATGAAAAGGCTATATAGATGTTACCAATGGAATATTCCATTATAAGTGCCCATCCTATTATCCATGCGAAAAGCTCCCCGAAAGATACATAAGCATATGTATAAGCACTACCCGAAACGGGAACCCTTGAGGCAAATTCAGCGTAGCACATAGCAGTAAAACCACAGGCAATAGCACAAATTATGTACAGAAGCGTAACTCCCGGCCCTCCGGAAAAACAGGCATTTCCGATTGCACTAAAAGTTCCTCCGCCTATTATGGCAGCGATACCAAAAAAAGTCAGGTCACGAACCGTTAATACCTTATGAAGTCCACCATGCTCGCCATCGCCACCCTGTTGAACTATCTTTTGAATTGACTTTTTCCTGAATAAATCTTTTAATGCCATTTAGTTAGGTATAATTTAAGAATTGCTTTATAAATGCAATTAACAAATATATAAACTTAATCGAAAAAAGAAAGGTTGCTTTGCATAATTCATAATACAAACCATTAATTTAATTACATAGGCATTTTCTATGAGCACATAAGAAATTATGATTAATGTCATAAGGAAACATTAGCCTTATTAGCTATTTTTGCATCGGTAAAAAAATTAATAACCCTAAAATATACATTATGTCATTAGTAGGAAAAAAATTCCCAAACATTGCTGTTGATGCAATCTCTGAAATGGGAGACAATTTATCAATCAACATTTTCGAAGAAGCTGTAAACAACAACAAAAAAGTACTACTATTCTGGTATCCTAAAGATTTTACTTTCGTTTGCCCAACTGAGCTTCACGCTTTCCAGGCTGCTCTTGGTGAATTCGAAAAAAGAAACACTGTTGTAATTGGTGCATCATGTGACACTAACGAAGTTCACTTTGCATGGTTAAACACTCCAAAAGATAAAGGTGGTATCGAAGGTGTAACTTACCCACTTCTTGCTGACACTAACAGAAACCTTTCTAACGTACTTGGTATCCTTGATATCGAATCTTCTGAGTACAATGACGAAACGGATTCAGTAATCCTTACAGGTTCTAACGTAACGTACAGAGCTACTTACCTTGTTGACGAAACAGGAAAAATCTTCCACGAAAGCGTAAACGATATGCCTCTTGGACGTAACGTAGCTGAGTACCTGAGACTAATTGACGCTTACACGCACGTACAGACTAAAGGTGAGGTTTGCCCTGCTAACTGGGAAGAAGGAAAAGAAGCAATGACTGCTGACCGTACAGGTGTAGCTGCTTACCTTGCTGCTAACTAATTAAAAAATAAAGATCATGTTGCAGGAACTTGAAAAGGATAATTTAGCAGAGATCGTTGCCGGTAATGAAACTGTTATTGTACAGTATTCTGCCGGATGGTGCGGTAACTGCAGGATCATGAAGCCAAAATTCAAAAAAATGGCTACTGAAAATGAAAATGTAACGTTTGTAATTGCCGATGCTGAAAATTTCCCTGAATCAAGGAAACTTGCAAAGGTTGATAACCTGCCTACATTCGCAACTTTTAAAAATGGTGCGCTTGTAAACCAGGTACAAACAAATAAAGTTGAAGTTTTAACAGATTTAGTCAATGAAGTTACCAGTAATTAAGCACCTTACCCAGTTTATTGAGGACAACGACCAGGATTATATCATAGAAACCCTTGAAGTGCTTGAAGCCCTTACAGAGGTTCCTTCACTGAAAGACGAAGAGCTTGATGTCATTGGTGAGCTTATCTCTAACATGTACGGTGCACTTGAGGTAAACAAAATGATTAAAGACGGAACCGACAAAAAAGAAGCCCTTAATACATTTATGAAAAGGGTGCTTGGTGCCATCGATAAAGACTAAGCTTTTTAGATATCAAAAACGCTTCCGGAAACGGGAGCGTTTTTTTTTATATTTGAACATGGAAAAAATATATGAAGCAAATCCTATCTCTTTTTATAATAGATTTTTGAAGAGATTGTTTTTATATTTAGCAATAAGCCTCTTTTTGTGTTATGTAATTTTTAATATTCAAAATCTTAATATTACATATAAAATAGCATTCTCACTGCTATTAATCCCTTTAGCCCTATTTACAGCGTATAAACTATCCAAACACCATTACAACAAAATATATATAAACAATAAAACCATTACTTTCCAAGGATATCATATAAATCAATTTATGGAATCTACTGAGAATCTTAAAGAAGTCGAAATTATTCAGAGGGTAAAGGCCAGCAAAAACGGACATATAGCATACTTTTTAGTTTTTAAAACTAAAAAGAAAAATTACTACATAAATGAATATTACAATTGGGATGATGAGTATGTGATAACTTTGTTTGAAGATTTTAAAAATGCTAAACAAGAGAAAATCACCCTTGACGAAAAAATTACATTTAAACTTACAAAGTATTAAAAATGCATCTCTATATAAAAAACATGGTTTGCCCACGCTGCATTACGGCTGTGCGAAATGAACTTGAAGGAATGAAGCTTACAGTTAATTCTGTAGAATTAGGCGAAGTTGAAATTTCTGAAGAGCTGCCTGCCGACACATTGCATGAACTTGAAGATTCGCTCAAAAAACTTGGTTTTGAACTTATAGGTGACCGTAAAGGCCGTATCATCGAGCAAATCAAAACCGAAATAGTCTATCTGGTGCATCATTCCGATGAAATATTAAAAACTAATCTATCCGCCTGGCTTTCGGACAAACTGCATTATGACTATACCTATTTAAGCAACCTGTTTTCTGAAGTTGAAGGCTCTACCATAGAAAAGTATTACATAACGCAACGCATTGAAAAAGTGAAAGAACTATTAGTTTATGATGAACTGTCTCTTGCTGAAATAGCCGATGCATTAGGCTACAGCAGTGCCGCATATCTTTCAAGTCAATTCAAGAAAGTGACAGGCCTCACCCCTACTTTCTACAAGTCAATTAAAGAAACCAAGCGCAGGAACATCAATGAACTGTAAATGTTATTAGTCTTTCCAAAAATTGTATAAGCGTTGTTTTAATTGTTATTCCGAAATTTGTATAATAAATCTTAATCAACAATTAAAATGACCCATACATATAAAGTTAGCGGAATGACATGTGACGGCTGTTCTGCTAAAGTAAGTTATCTTTTAAAACAGCTACCCGACGTAATTGATGTACAGATTGACCTTGTAAATGGCGAGGCAGATGTCACCATGAGCAAACACATTACTACTCCTGAGCTTCAAAACGCCCTGAAAGACTATCCAAAATACCAGCTTTCTGAAGCTGATTCACATCACTCAAAACCTGAAAAAAATATATTTGGAGAACAGGCTGAAGAAAAAAGAACATGGCTCGAAACTTACAAACCTATAGTTCTAATATTTAGCTATATATCTATCCTATCATTAATCGTTTCTTTAAGCAATAATTCTTTTGAAGGAATGACTTTTATGCGTATTTTCATGGCAGGATTCTTCCTTACTTTTTCTTTCTTTAAGATGCTCGACCTGAAAGGCTTTGCCAACAGCTACGCCATGTATGATATCGTAGCCAAAAAGTTTAACAGCTGGGGCTACATTTATGCTTTCCTTGAATTAGCATTAGGACTGGCTTTTGCTCTCGATTTTGAACCTGTGTTTACTAACGCCTTTACGGCAATATTAATGTCAGTCAGCCTGATTGGTGTATTGCAAAGTGTATTGAACAAAAAGAAAATACAATGTGCGTGTCTTGGAGCGGTATTTAATTTACCTATGAGTACTGTAACCATAATTGAAGATGGGCTAATGATAGCCATGAGCATAGGCATGTTAGCCATGCTGCTGTAAGCTCCTAATTATGAAATACAACCTAAACGCTTCCATAATGGAGGCGTTTTTTTATTATAAGCTTAAGAATTTATGTGTTTTTCCAAAGCAGAAATTCTTACTTTTGCTTTTCTAAAACAAATCACACAATGGCTAATATCCTACTGGGTGGAAACCCAATCTCAACTACAGGTGAACTACCTCAAATTGGTACAAAAGCACCTGAATTTACTCTTGTAAAAACAGATCTTTCAACCGCTTCACTTGCTGATTTTAAAGGAAGTAAACTGGTTCTGAACATATTCCCAAGTATTGATACAGGTACTTGTGCTACATCAGTACGTAAATTCAATGAGAAAGCATCAAGCCTTGAAAACACTAAGGTACTATGTATTTCTCGTGACCTTCCATTTGCTCAGGCTCGTTTTTGCGGAGCAGAAGGCCTTGGAAATGTAGTATCACTATCTGATTTCAGAGATGGCAGCTTTGGTAATACTTACGGTCTTACTGTAGCTAACGGTCCTCTTCAGGGATTACATTCAAGAGTAGTTATCGTACTTGATGAGGAAGGTACTGTAAAATATACGGAGCAGGTAGGCGATATTAAAGATGAGCCTAATTATGAAAATGCTCTTGCTGCACTTTAATAAACCTGAACTGAATGAAAGACAACAGGTTTGTTAAGGGTAGACTAAAGAGTATGGAGTATTCAGTTAAAGGAGCTTATAAACTCGTTACTACTGAACACAGTGTAATGGTGCAGTTTTTTATAGGGATTGCCATTACCATAGCCGGATTTTACTTCAACATCTCTTCTACAGAATGGATGTTGCAAACACTTGCTATAGGGCTTGTACTTTCTATTGAAGGCCTAAATACAGCCGCAGAAAAGATAGCCGATTTTATTCACCCTGAGTATCACGAAAAAATAGGTTTCATTAAAGACATTGCTTCGGGTGCAGTATTTTTTGCTGCAATGGCTGCTATAGCTATTGGCGCGATCATATATTATCCAAAAGTAGTTCTGCTTTTTTAATTTATTGATATTTTTACAGTCAAGACAACTATTCTAAATGGCAAAGAGTAAAAAAGAAACATCCGATAAACCTGTATCTGAAAAGAAAAAATGGACATTATCCCGACAGCACAAAGTACTGATTGGGATTTTGTTCTTTTTGTTCTCTATAGCATTACTGCTATCATTCATTTCTTATTTCCTGTATTGGGAATTCGATCAGAGTGTACTGACTGCTTTTAGCGACAGACAGGAAACCGTGCATAACTGGCTGGGAAAATTTGGAGCCTCACTG
>QFQM01000305.1 GCA_003243255.1 Flavobacterium psychrophilum
ACGAATATACCTGTTGAAAAACTGGATTATACTTACAATGTAAGAGGTTGGTTACAGGGTATCAATAAGGATTATGTAAATGATCAACCTGGTGGTAATGGCCGTTCGTTTGGACTAGAACTCAACTACGACTGGGGATTTGATCAAAAACAGTATAATGGAAACATTGCTGGCACAAAATGGAGAAGCAAGGGGGATGGACAAAGACGTTCTATGGGATATAGCTATGATCGCCTGAACCAATTATTAGGAGCAGATTTTAGCCAGTTTAATGGAACCGGTTATGTTGAGAACAATGCTTTCAACTTTGATATTCAAATGGGTGATGGCAGTAATACAGCCACTGCTTACGATGAAAACGGCAATATCAAAGCTATGAAACAGTGGGGCTTGAAAGTAAATACCAGTACAGTAATTGATGATATGCAGTATTCCTATCATGCTAATAGTAATAAGCTGAGAGCTGTTGCGGAAAACAATACTGGTACTGTCAACCACGGTTTAGGAGATTTTACGGATAAGAACCTAACGGCCGACGATTATGGCTATGACCTGAACGGTAACATGATTGCAGACCTCAACAAAAAATTGACCGGATCAATCGGGATAGACCAAACTTCAGGAGGGGCAATTACCTACAACTACCTCAATTTGCCTTATCAGATATCCGCAAAAACAGACGCGGGTGCCCATAAAGGTATCATCAAATATACCTACGATGCAACAGGAGCGAAACTTCAGAAAATAGTCAGAGATGAATCGATAGCTGGTAAAATAATTACTACCACTACAGATTACATCGCCGGGATGGTATATGAAAGTAAGACCACTGAAGCTTCAGCTCCTGACGATTATCAGCATCGTCTCCAATTCATTGCCCATGAGGAAGGGTGCATTCGTTACGTGCCGGCTGAGGGAAGTACATCTGCAAAGTTCGTGTATGATTACTTTGTAAAAGATCATCTGGGTAATATACGGATGGTGCTTACTGATGAACAAAAGCAGAGTATTTATCCGGCTGCTACATTAGAAGGCAGTCTCACAACAGATGGATCACCTAATGCCGCCTTCAAAGAAAAAAACTACTACGACATTAATAGCGCCTATGTTGTTGCCAAATCCGCTGCCACAGGCATCACCGACTATCCAAATAAAAATGGCGGAGCTGCTGCTTTGGATCCGCCTGTCAATAATAATCCAAATAGTGATGTTACTGCCAATAGCCAGAAACTATACAAGTTAAATGCAACTACTAACAAAATTGGTCTTGGCATCACACTCAAAGTAATGGTTGGCGATCAGATTAACATTTTTGGTAAATCCTATTGGATCAATACAGGAGGCAACTTTAGTAATAAACAAGCCATACCCGTCACAGGTTTATTGGATGCTTTTATTGGTAGCCCGGCAATGATAGGAAAAGGTTTGACCACAGGTGTGCTGAATACGACAGCCGTTGGGGATGCTGTGAGTACTTTTCTGAACAGATCCGATAATCCTGGCTACGCTGCACCTTGGGCATATATCAACTGGATATTCTTCGACGAGCAATTTAACTACGCAGGAGGTGGTGCAGAAAGAGTAGGAGGAAGTGGTACTGTAAAAAGCCATGACAATACAACCATACCCGCTATCGAAGCACCTAAAAATGGCTACGTTTTTGTATATTGTAGCAACGAAAGTAACTATGATGTGTTCTTTGATAACCTCCAGGTCATCCATACCCGCGGGCAGGTATTGGAAGAATCGCATTATTATCCATTCGGGCTTACAATGTCAGGTATAAGTGCTAAGGCCGCTAACGTAATGGACAATAAGTTGCAGTTCAATGGCAAGGAAAAGCAAGAGAAAGAGTTTGCCGATGGTTCCGGATTGGATTTATACGATTTCCAAACAAGAAACTATGATGCACAAATCGGTGGATGGCATAACATAGATCCATTGGCCGATAAAATACGTAATTGGTCACCCTACAATTATGTATTTAACAATCCTTTGCGGTATATAGATCCTGATGGAATGTACCCTACTCGTTTTGGAAGGGGAGACCGGACAGATGCAATGGAAAGCTTGGACGAAATGTCGGCGGCACTTGAAGAACAGCAGGAAAGACAGGAATATTTTGTCAGTCTTGAAAACTTCGTTAATGCAATACCTGAAGGTGTTAATGTAAGTATAGACGCTAAAACTGGACAGGCAGAACAGGCAAATGCGGCGGCTGATCAATGGATATTTTATGATGGAAAAATAATAACTGTATATGAAGGTAGTGTAGGCGATAAATCTAAAGTAGTAGGTGTGTATAAAGGGACTTCAGGATATAAGGATCCCCAAGACCCAAGTATAGATTTTCAAAACGCGGGGGAACAAAAAACGAAGAATTTTGGCCCGGTTCCTAAAGGAAAATATAGGATTAATTTGGTCCCTGATCCTAATCGCGTTGCGGATGATGATGATGGAGAACTTATCCCCTCTCCACAAGGAGGAATACAGCAAGTGCCGCAAAGTACATGGAGTAATGATGGAAAAACGGAATATGAACAGACTAATTGGGGAACATGGAGGGCGAGGCTTCAGCCACTGAAAGGCACCAATACCTATGGGCGTACAACCTTCTACCTGCATAATTCAACAAAAGGCTATTCCCATGGTTGTATTGAATGTTCAAATGGAATTTATAATGTCCTTATAAATTATAGAAATGCCGGTAAAAAGTTTATTGATGTAGTCATCGATTATCCAAATAATAATTCATCAACAAATGGAGGAACTTATGTACCGCCTAAGAAGCAGACACCGTAAAACAAAAATTGTGATATTGTTAGTAGGTTACTTACTAATGTCTGCTTGCATATTCGGGCAGGAGATAAGTATTAAAAATGTGAAGGATGAAAATGCACAAAGCGCCAGATTTAATTTTGATATAGTGAATAATGCCGATTCTGCCTGGAAATATACAGTAGCCTTGGAAAGATGGGATGAGGGTAGCGGCTGGAATGAAGTAAAAAGTGATGTTTTTAACTACACTCCAACAAAAAAAAGCAGGCTCTGGACAATTCAGCCCCATACTACCAGCAACCATTTCTTTTATCCGTCCCGCTGGTTTAGGGCAACTTCAAAAGTAGATGAGAGTATCAAATTTCGCTTGCAAATTCGCTATGGTGTTGATGTAAGCAACAGAGATCATTTTAGTTATTCCCAACCCTTTCACTGGAAAAATAAATAACTAATACAAATCAAACGAGCATGCTACGCTTCGTGGCATGCTCGTTTTTATTTAATATAATTCGTGTAATTCGCTTTAATTCGTGTTCTCTCCTCAACTTGTCCCCACCACCGCCAACCCCTGAAAACTCCTCGACTCATGTTGTTTATGCAACATCCCCATGATCCCTAACAAAAGAATGTAAGGAGCTTTGGCCGAAGGAGCCGGTAATTCAAATTCAACAGGAGCCAATGCAGCATCCAGCGGGATCAATGCACTCTGTGCCACCTCTTTTGTGAGCGTGTCTTTGGTAAAATTTGGATACAGAACGATCACATTAAGATGATAACCCGTTAGCTGCTTCACATCTTCACACGAAGGGTGCTTTTCAAGCACAACAGTCACCCGAAGTTTCTTTCCTTCTCGTATAGTATCCACTTGATACCTGCCCTGAGTCAGCGCGTCCAGCGTTCGCACAGTATGACATTCCAGGCCGGCAAACATCTTCACATCAGGCTTCAACCCTTCCTTGGCCTGCTTGAAAAATTTAGACACCAAAGTGCTCCACAATTCCCCATCACGATGCTCATCACGCAAAGCATTGAAGATGACCCGTGCGCGTTTATTACAACGCATCAGCAACTTCTTGCTCTCTTTAAATGTCTTATTAATAGTGATAGGAGTGAAGGTGCCTCGTTCAGGTCGCACATGAGGTTTGTAACGTTTACTATTTACAAACGTTAAACCCAGGATTGTTCCCTGTAACTTGATCAGTTTTGAAATATTTCTGGCCATTACATAAATATTGGAGTGAAAAAATATGGTTAATACAAGCCTAAACTTGCATATCGAATATACGAAAAAAAACATACATACAGAGATATTATAGAGACATTTCAGAGACCTTATAGAGACCTTATAGAGACTTTGGTAAATGGCAGGCAAATAGACGCATAAGGGGTGGTTAATGTAGGGTGTATGGCCGATGCAATACTTCCAGACTCCAGACAAGAGTAACCGCAAACCTTCCGTCTCTGCTCCCCTTGCTATATTGACACTCAACGACTTCCCTTTTCAACCCATCAACTTGTCAACCTGTCAACTTTCCTGAAACTCACACTCGTCCGCAACTCATCCTATCCATTTTATCCTTATCTTGACACCTTTCAACACCAACTATCGGCCCAGGCCGGCTATTTCTGATTATGGCTAAGAAACACTTCCTCTCCATTGCCCTGTTTACAACAACAGCGATCGCTCAAGCGCAACAAAAAGACTCATTGACTATCAAGGACTACCAGCATGCGGCCAGCTTCCTCAGCACTGGTACAGAGTCCCTGGTATATCGTAGTAGCGTTCGCCCGGTATGGTTGGCAGGAGACCGGTTCTGGTACACGGTCATGACAGAAAAAGGAACAGAATTCATACTGGTAGACCCGGCTAAAAGACGAAGGCAGC
>QFQM01000306.1 GCA_003243255.1 Flavobacterium psychrophilum
ATGTGACTACGTTCGGTATTCTCATGGCGGCAGCAGGAGTGTTCTGCTCGATACTTGCATTAGGACCAGTGGGTACAAAAAACAAAATCATCCTGTCGATAAGTGCGTTGCTCATGTTCATCTCCATGAGTTTTTCAGGAACACGTACGGCAACGGCCATCGTACCTGTTGGATTAATCATTTACATTCTGATGAACATTACCAATCGGAATACACTTATTCTTTTGTTCATCTCCATCATTGGTTTTTGCGTGATCCTGTTCGGTCCATTCTATGGCGGTGTCGTTACCCGTATCAGAACCACATTTGAGCCTTCCAAAGATGCTTCGATGAACGTGAGGGAGTTTAATAGAAAAAGAATACAACCTTATATCCACGAGCATCCTTTTGGTGGAGGTGTAAACACCACCGATGGAGAAGGTGAAGCATTAGCCCCTGGACACCCCCTGGCAGGTTTTGCTACAGACGGAGGATACCTCAAAACAGCGCTGACAACGGGATGGATTGGGCTCATACTCCTGATGGCTGTATACTTCACTACCATTGCTATTGGAGTCACTAACTTTTACAGAGCCAAAAACCCTTTTATAAAATCGATGTACGGAGCGTATATTGCATTTTTCTTTGCATTGCTGGTCGCCAATTATACTCAATCCGCAATGCTGCAAAAGCCAACAGGGATGATTGTCTATTCGATATTGGTAATTATGCCTAACTTGATCAAATTTGACGATAAGCCTGAAGCGGAAATAATGAACAAAAAAGCAAGTGCGTCGGTCTGAAAAAAATAACAACAGTATACCATAAAATAACCAACCCAATGACACCCAAATTTTTAAAATCCCTTTGTCATTTAGTGCTGATTCTGTTGCCAGGAATCCTGGCTGCCCAGAAGGTGGATTACAATACCATTATTCTTCCTTCCAATGCTCAGGACATTTCTTTTGAAGAAAAACTGGTACGACTGGCCTGGAACAACAGCCCTAACACACAGATACTAAATCATCAGTCAAATATTGCCAGGTACGATGTGAAGCTGGCTAACCGCCAGTGGCTGAGTCAGGTGAGCGCTGCAGGTAATATCAATGAATACACCATTAATCCCCCGGCAAATCAAACATTTCCCCTGTTCTATCCGAGGTACAACTTCAGCGCGATGCTGAGCCTAAGCAATATTTTTGGAGATCCCCTCAAATCAAAAAGAGCCAAAGAAGAGGTTCAGATTGCAGCACAGAACATCAATAGCGAGAAGCTGAGAGTCAGAGCGGAGGTCTTAAGAAGATACCAGGTATACTTAACCAGCATTGAACTTTTGAAAATACAAACGGAAATTGCCTCCGATGCTTCCAACACCTATGATCTGACAAAAGGAAAATTTCAGAAGGGAACAGTAACTATCGAGCAATACAATCTCATTCTTGACAATAAAAACGCTCAAAACTCAAAGCGGGTGGTGGCTCAGAGTAATGTAAACATTGCCATCATTGATCTAGAAGAATTGATTGGTGTAAAACTGGAAGACGTCCAATAAATCACTCTGTCTTTGGTCTGAGATACACCTCCACCACATTGGTCGGATTGTCTCTCGGTGCCTGGAACGTATTCACTTTGATATAATTTTTCTGAAGACATGCCCTTACTTCATCAGGATAAAACTGATTGAGGTTAGGAATGTATTCAAACAAGACTACATCGTATTCCTGGCGGGTGATCTTATCGCAATATTCACCTATCTCCTTATCAAAAATAGATACATTACGATGGTACCACATCGGCTCATTTACGGCGGGAGCAAAGCCAAGTTCATGTTCCAATGGTGTCAGCTCTGACATATTAAGTACTTTCACCCCTGGCTTATGAATGATCTCCAGCTTCATCAGTGAATCGATACCGGCTATGGTCCCTTCAGGAAGCAGTACGTTATCGAATGTTTTGTAAGGCGCTTTTTTCCAGTTGATCCTGGCCACTACCTGAGTGGAATCAGGCTTGAACCAGGAGTATTTAGACACCTGATTGCGCGTACCATCCTGCGCAAACAGACCTGGCACCATGCGGTCAATAATGCGTTGCCCATAGCGCCAGTAATCCGCCGACCACCAGAACATAATCATCAATACCATGAGAGAGAAGCCCCACACTTTCACTTTATCAAAAGTGAAAGCGACATTACTGATCAGAAATGCAAAAGCAATGCTGTGAAAGTAAATATTTACATTGTGAGGAATATAGCTCGTTACCTGCACCAGCATTGCCTGAATGAGAATTGAAAACGTAAACAAAGCAAAGAGGAATTTCTTTTTATTAGTCAGATAATCTTCTTCCGTGTTCACATTTTTAATAACCACAAACACCACTGCCAGCAAATAGAATTTAATCCACTCGGAGCCTTCAAATATATCGCGTAGAATATCGCTGAGATTCACTCTGGAATTATGCGGTGGTCTGCCCCAGTTAAACCAGTATAGAAAATCGTGAGACAAGAAAGGCACGACAAACAGTGCCGCGAACAAAACGCCAAAAGCAGCATAGAGTAAAATCCATTTCACTTTCTTCTCCACCAAAAAATTATAGAGCAACAGCACCGAGCCGGTAATGACAGCCAGCGCTCCGCCGTCTTGTTTGGTGAAGACCGCGAGCACCAGAAAGAAGGCCCCCAGCATCAGCTGAATGATCTTTCTGCGGTTGGATTCACTGAATATATGTTCTAGCAGAAAGTGAATGGCAACCAGCTCAAAAATGAAAACCGTATGATTATACCACGGCCAGAAGTTGACAAAGACAAACGAGATACAGTAAATTAATAACGACAAGAACACATTCATCGGAGAAACTCCTAATTTTTTCAGAATAGAACGAAACGCAAAGGCACCGATGAGATTAATGAATACCTGCGCTTTAATCAATGACGACATGAATGGGCCAAAAATTTTAAAGAACAGAGCAGGAATGATCCAGAATCCAAATCCCATTGGCAAATAGAAATCCCTGAAGGGCACCTGCCCTATCGACATACGGTAAGCACCTTCCCAGGCCAGAAAGAGATTGATCTTAAAAGGGAGAATAATAAAAAGAGGAAGAATTGAAAAAAAGAGGATCATCCCTATCTGGGCAATTTCCATTTTTTTCAATTTTATTATTTCCTTGATGGTCATAAGCGAGGTATTGTTTATTAAAATCTATTCAGAATGATTCTTCAGTAGCTCCTGATTGATTCAGTAGCTCCTGATTGATTCTCTCCAGAAGCTGTGGTTGTGCATCAAAGTCAAACTTTCGCGCAAACAACTTATCGGATGATTTTATCCTGTCAAAATCATCAAAATCAAAAAATGCCGGTGAAGGGTTGTTTTTATTCTTCCAGTTAATCAAAGTGATTGTTTGATTTTCAACAGACGCCATAAGCAGTTGATCACCATCATTGAAGAGAGCCGTTTGTATATAAATCTCTTCCGGGCTGAAACAATAGGTAAAAAAGCGCCATAGCTTCGGACGCTGTTTATAAAAATCAACCACTGCGTGAACTGCTTTCTTATGCAAGCAAACCCAATGCTCTCCGCCATACGGCACTATTCCTTCCGGGAGCTTTCTCTCCTTTGCCAGAAATAATCCAAAGAAGAAGTTCAATATTTTTCGCGGCAGCCCCGTAGCACCGGGAGGAAGCGGATATTCAAATATTTTATTCCTGAAGAAGAAATAATATTTACGAATGCGATTAATCTCTTTTCCTTCCATCCAAAAAGGCGCAGGCATCTTGTAATAGTCAACAAAGCTTTTACCATTGTTCTTTTCCAGAAAAGCAAAAATCTCCTTCGTGCTCTTGATCGGATAATCTGCCCCACTGAGAAAGATCACATAATCACAATCGTATTTCAATGCGGCCTTTACTCCTTCCATGGAAGCCCACGAGATTCCAGCGTATCCCCATGCACTCTTGAACCGGGGAAGCAAAACCAGGTTTTTGAAACTCGTACTATCCACTTGCTTCAAAAAAATATCCAGATCTACCCGCTTATCTACGTGCAGAAACAAATACGTATTGTCGGATTGAATGGCAGTCAACAACTGCCGAAGCTGATGGGGCTTCTGATGTGCTAAAATAACGTAACCTAATTTCAGAATAATGGATTTAAAACGGTTGCAGTAACAATTTTGAGTCTGACTCGAACTTACTTCAAAATTTGATAATTAAGACTGCAAATGATAACTTTATATTCCTATTAACCCCCGCCCTGTTTTATGAAAAAAATGATAATGATTCCCTTAATCGGGTTGGTGCTGTGCACTGCCTGGAGTTGTAAAGACAAAGACACTACCGATGCGGCAGCTCCTATTCCAAAAATTGAACTTTCTTACATTTCTCCTTTGAGACGACCCGAGAATTTGTCAAGACCGGCCAGTAGGCAACGAAGTTCCAACTCTCTTTTTGCGTGCAAATTTCCGGACTATGCAATCGGCGAGTATTATGGGTATCGAGTTGGGGTAAGTTTTGGAAGTTTAAATGTTGGGTTGTTACAAATTTGTCGGGTTAAAAATTGGCTACCTGGAATTTCAATAAAATCTTTTTCTTATTCCTATTCTACAGTTAGAAATGCATTAAGACTATTTGAAAAAGATGGTTTGACTCTTTTTTTTATGTTGCAACTAGG
>QFQM01000307.1 GCA_003243255.1 Flavobacterium psychrophilum
AAGGTTACTATCACTACACCTGATGGCACCGTAAAACAAGTGCCGGCCCGGTACCATACTGCGTTGAAGTTTGCAGATGGCACCAATTTCGTAGCTAACAGCCCTTTGTACATTTTTGCTATTCCACAGGCAGAGGAACAAAATAATCCGAACTTGTTGAAGTAACACATATCACAATAAGGAAACTAAGAGGCCATCTCCTGTGTTTGTAAAAATTCAGGGATGGCCTCTTATTTTGTATTGAAAAATGTGTAAATTCCTTTAAACCTAAAAGATCCTTCAAATCCAACGATCTGAATACCTAATACCAAAGGCGTCTTAAACATCAGATGGATAACAATAAACTAATTTAAGTAAGCATCAAATTACATAATGTATGAAAAAAATATTCCTTTTTAGCCTCGCCCTGCTGGCCACCTTTTATACGTATTGCCAGGAAATAAAAGGCAGTTATGCGATCCGCAATGCCGAAACAGGTATTTTCATCCGCATAAAGGATGCAAATACAAAAAATGGTACGCCAATCGTTACTTACTCTCCTGTAAACTGGAAATGCGTTACCTGGGATTTTAAAAAGCAGGAGGCTAACAAGTATCTATTGGAAAATCTTTTTTCACACAAAACGATGCAGCCCGTATCACCAGCAAAACAGGGAGTAGCCTTAGAAGAACAACCACTACAAAAAAATAGCCCGCAGCAGCTTTATGAATTTATTGCTGATGGGAACAATAACTATTTAATCAAACTGAGTGGTACCGAATTGTATATAACCCCGTCTGTAAACACTGGCGAGGTCAACGCACCGATCATATTGTTGCCCAAAAGTGGAAGCCGGTTACAGTTGTGGCAATTAATCGAGCAGCATCCAACTATGTAAACCTACTAAACAGCTATAAAAGAGTGGGTTGGAGTAAAACCCGGGCTGCTAAGGGCAATTTTAATCACATACTACAAGCAGACGATTCCGGCTGACTTTTCAACAACTTCAAAAAAAATGATGTAAAATTTGTGAAACCGAAAGGTTGCACATATTTTTGCAACCAAAAGGTAGCATATTTAAAAAAGAATAAAAGATGAGCAGTAATTTATTATTCAACTTTAAAGTTGACAATTCAACAAGCACCGTATTTATAGACAAAGAGTTTGATGCGGAACTTTCCCTTGTGTGGGATGCTTTTACAAAACAAGAAATTCTTGACCAATGGTGGGCACCAAAGCCATTAATGTCAAAAACAAAATACATGGACTTCAGCGTTGGAGGCAGAAGATTTTATGCAATGTTAAGCCCAGATGGAGCGGAAATAGGTTGGCAAATATTTAATTATACTTCCATTACACCCAAATCAAATTTTAAATGCCTTAGTGTATTTACCGATAAGGCCGAAACACCACTTTGGCCGGGTGCAAATTGGGACCTGACTTTTAGTGAACAAAATGGAATAACTAAAGTTAGTATTTCAATTTACTTTGAATCGCTTGAAGAATTGGAAAAAATGATAGAAATGGGCTTCAGAGAAGGTTTCACGGTGACATTAAACGAATTGACAAACGTATTAAATACTTTAAAGAAATAGCAAATGTCTCCAGTAAAACACTAACATTTAAAATATGATTACTCAAAAAATCACACCCTATTTGTGGGTTGAGAAAGATGCCAAAGCTGTAGCTGATTATTACTTATCCATTTTTAAAAACGGGAAGCTGAAAGATTTTCGCAAGTTCGATAGTGACGAAAGTGGAAATGATGCAGGCATAGAAACAGCTGTAATTGAAATAGCAGCAATGGAGTTTAGCATATTAGCAGCAGGCCCATTATTCAAATTTAATGAAGCAGTTTCTTTTGTTATCAATACAGAAGACCAGGCTGAAACGGATTATTACTGGGAAGCTCTTACTAAAAATGGTGGCGAGGAAGGTTCTTGTGGATGGTGTAAAGATAAATATGGATTATCATGGCAAGTGGTACCAACTGAATATTTTGAATTAATACATAGTAATGATCCCACAGTAAGAGAAAAAGCAATGAAGAACACATTAAAGCAGAAAAAATTGATTCTTTCAGAACTCAAATGAACAGTTTTTTGGTGGTAGTATGTGGGAGTAGCTAACAATGCAGCGAAAATACGTCATCTACAGGGTTACGCACAACGGAAAATAATATCCCGCTTTTACGCGATACAGGCTTTTGGATACAACTACCCGGAATATGGATACACCTGGCCATCATGTCCGTTCTACTTTTGTCTTACAAAAAAACAAGATCATGGGTAGTATAAAACAAGTAAAGTTAGGCAGCCAGGGACTGATAGTACCTCAACTGGGACTGGGCTGCATGGGTATGACAGGCCTGGCGCACTTTGATATTTATGGCAAGCCAAACGAAGCAGAAGCCATTGCCACCATTCACCGATCACAGGAGCTGGGCGGCAATTTTCTCGACACGGCCGACCTCTACGGACCACTGGTCAACGAGCAACTGATTGCCAAAGCTATCAAAGGCAAACGCAAAGATTATATCATTGCTACCAAGTTTGGATATGAGATCGATGATGCAGGTCAACTTACCTGGGCATTCGATGGCAGTACAGCATATGTAAAAAAAGCAGCAGAACGCTCTCTGAAAAACCTGTCAACAGATCATATAGACCTCTATTATCTCCATCGTGTAGATCCCAAAACACCGATCGAAGAAACAGTGGAAGCGATGGCGCAACTGGTGAAAGAAGGAAAAGTGCGCTATATAGGTTTATCGGAAGTATCTTCAGATACCATTAAGCGTGCGCATGCTATCCACCCACTCACAGCTATACAATCGGAATATTCCCTGTTTGAACGCACGGCAGAAGAAGCAGGCATTTTGCAAACACTTGAAGAACTGGGAATTGGCTTCGTAGCCTATTCACCTTTGGGGCGCGGCTTTATTACCGGTGAGTTGAAAAGCCCTGACGATCTTCCGGCAGATGATTTCCGCCGCAGCATACCACGTTTCCAGGGAGAGCAATTCTATAAAAACCTGGACCTGCTGACAGCGATGCAAAAGCTGGCCATGGAAAAACAGATCACCACTTCACAACTCGCTATAGCCTGGGTATTGAAAAAAGGATTCGTACCCATACCGGGTACCAAGCGCAGAAAGTATCTTGAAGAGAACATTGCAGCCGCCACCATTGAGTTAACCAAAGCCGATATGGACCAATTGGAATCGATATTACCATTAGGCACTATTACAGGCGATCGCTACGATCAGGCAGGCATGCAGTTTGTGAACCAATAACATTCAAAACAGGCAGCCAATCACTAAGTCTGCCTGTTTTAGTATTTTTGTATATATATGAAAAAGGAGGCGCCTTATATCGTCCATTCTGTTTCGGAACAGCATCGCATACTTTCGCTTCCCAGGCCCCATCACCCACTTGTCAGCGCTTTCGATTTCGCCGGTATCAACCATCACAATGCCGACCTCAGCAAGGATACACTCATACTCGATATGTATTGTATTTCGCTTAAAAGAAATGTAACTGGTAAGATGCGTTATGGGCAGGGATATTATGACTTCGATGAAGGAGTCATGGTGTTTACCGCGCCCGGGCAGATTGTCAGCAATATTTCAGAAGGCCATCGGCCCAGCGGCTGGTGTGTTGTATTTCATCCTGATTTTATCCGCCGCCATCCCCTCAGCCAAAAGATTAAAGAATATGGCTTCTTCAGCTACACAGCCAACGAAGCTCTCCATCTTTCAGAAAAAGAAGAAGAGTTGGTTATTTCCGTCATGAAAATGCTCCAACACGAGCTCAACAACAATATCGATGCCTACAGCGAAGATGTAATAATAGCCCACCTGGATTTGTTGTTGAGCTACTCTGAACGGTTTTATAACCGCCAGTTCATTACTCGGAAACCGGTCAGCAACGACGTGTTGTTGCGACTGGAAACTTTACTCACTGACTATTTCAATAGCGGCAAGCTGCTTTCACAGGGATTACCTACTGTTTCCCGTATAGCCAGTGAACTGAATTTCTCAGACAGCTACCTGAGCGATCTGCTGAAAAGCCTGACAGGACAAAACACCCAACAGCATATCCACCAACATGTAATAGAGAAAGCCAAAGAAATGCTTACCCGCACCAATATGACAGTCAGCGAAATTTCCATTCAACTGGGCTTTGAATTTCCACAGTCGTTCAACAAACTGTTTAAAAACAAAACCAACCTCACGCCCCTGCAATACCGCCAGTCATTTAACTAAACCAATATAAACAGACTAATCACTTGCTTAGCCTTACTTCGTCCACATTGGCTTCTGTTTCAGGATTTGCTTATAAACAGGACAACTTTCCGCATGTGCGCCCCGCAAATAACCAATGCTCATTAAAAATTCATTGACAATTTCGCCACCCGTAAAGCGGAATGTTTTTTTGAACAGCTTTACCCATTCGTCCTTTGTTTTCGGGTGATGATGTTCCAGCCATTTCTCAAAAGAGCCAAACTCCTCTTGTAACCCAAGGATTGTTTTGGCGTTTTCTATGGCAGCATTTACTTTCAATTTATTACGAATGATCCCGGCATCTGCCAACAGCCTTTCCCTGTCTATATCAGTATATGCCGCCACTTTTTTGAT
>QFQM01000308.1 GCA_003243255.1 Flavobacterium psychrophilum
CGGGCTGAACTACTTTTACATTAGCCCCAAATGAAACATTGGAAATAGCAGAGTCCAATAATTGAACGTTATCCATATCAAATCATCAAAAAATCTTAGGGCTTAGTTGCCTCAACATATAGCGATTCATGGGCCCTCCAGTCGGTATCATTCAGCAATGAAGGGTTTCTTCCATGCTGGAAAGTTTCTTTCTTAACATGAACAAAGCCTGCATCTTCCAGTATTTTTTTTACCGTATCGAAATCATAAATAAATAAGTGTCCATGATTTCGGAATATTCCGTTTATTCTGGCCATGGGGGTAGCATAGGAGTCTTCATACGGCATCCGCCTACTCCCTCCGTTCTTACGATCCTGATAGATATCAAGGTAAAGTTCGCCGTCTGGCATAATAATCCGTACGTCACCACCCGACTTTAACATTCTGAAAAATTCTTTGCAGTTATCCTTAAAACTTTCATGCGGAATATGTTCAAGGCAGTGTTCTGTATAAATCCCCTCCAGTTGATTCGACTTAATCGGGTACTTCTTTTTTACAATATCCCAGCACACATCAATGGAGGGAGTCCACCAGTAATCCAGGTTAATAAAAGCAGGATTGGCATGCGGCCCACACCCCACATTAAGTAATTTCGACTCCTTCTTTTTTATACCCAATGCATGTCCGCGAATCAGGCTTCCGATGATTCCCTGAACTTTCGAGTAAGAGGTGATTTTTCGCATATCATTTTATTTTTTGGGCATTTTTATAAATCGATTCAATGATCTCAACGGTTTTAAGCCCTTCAAATGAATTGGTGGTGATGGAGGCGTTATTCTGGAGTACATCGATAAGGTTATCGTACACCTTATCATGATTGCTCATTGAGCCAACATAATTACCATAGTTGTTGGGCTTATTCCCTTCCGGGAGATTCTCAATTGTATACCCCTCGATATTCTGATACTCCAGTTCGTTCAGGTACTGGCCTCCGATTTTCACTGTGCCCTTCTCACCAAACAAAGTGAGTGAGCCCTCCATATTCTTCTGATAGCTGTTTACCGAATAATTAATCGTGCCGATCGCTCCATTAGCAAATTCAAGTATAACTACTCCGGTATCTTCAAATTCAATAATACCCTGATGATGGTAATTACCAAGAAAGGCCTTCGTGTTTTTAACATCGCCTAACAGCCAATATAACAAGTCCACAAAGTGGCTGAATTGGGTAAACAGTGTGCCTCCATCAAGTTCCATCGTTCCCTTCCATGAATTTTTATAATAGTCCGGATTCCTGTTCCAGAAACAGGAAAGCTGTACACTCATGATCTTTCCCAATCTTCCTTCATCAATTACTTTTTTGACCGCGGCAACCGGAGGATTATACCGATTCTGCTTAATGGCAAAAAGGCGTTTGTTAGCTCGTTCGGCCGCCTGAATCATCCTGCCACAGTCATGAGAGGTAATCGCCATGGGCTTTTCGCATAAGGCATGAAATCCGGCATTCAATACCTTTATCGAATGCTCTGCATGTAATCCATTGGGAGAGCAGATAGCCACAACATCAATTCCTTTTTCTTTCGCTAACAGCTCATCTACGGTATAATAAGCTTTTGCATGATACATCGTAGCCATCTGGTCTGCCTTTTCAGAAACAGTGTCACACACAGCTACCAGTTCTCCTTTTGCATGAATGTGTTCCGCGTGGCGCTGGGCAATGCGTCCACAACCAATAATAGCAAATTTAATTTTCGATACCATGAGCGATTTACAATTTAAAGGCTTTACGCAAACGCTGCGTTTTCTGAAGGAACATCATGTAATTTTTCTTTAACAAGATGTCCGTTTTAAAATCTTCGTGCTTTCGAACCGGCTCTTTCATAAGGGCGTTGAATTCCACCGAAGTGAGTCCCAGTTTTTTTAACACATAGGTCATATCCTCCTCTAATGACACCGGATCGTATAGTGGCAATGCTAGTTCCTGTACCGCTTCTTCCTTGGTCATTTGTCCTGAACAAATCAACGTAGAAAGGTGCGCTTTGCGTTTGTCGATTCTAAATTTTTCAGGTAAGATGTAGGCTTGATAAAATTTGGTAAACAATGATTCGTAATGCTTACCCCCGTAATCGCGCCAGTCAAGCTCGCGCATGATCAATTGTTTGATCTCTTTCTTATTATAAGGGACATAGTTAAGAGGGTAAACAGGAGTTAACTTCAATGCTAAAGAATAGTACACGTGCTTACTGAATCCAAAAGAAGGATAGGTTTTGAGTTTCACTTTTCCATACTGGTGATGAATATCCTTGAGATTGGCAAAATCCATCTTTTTATACAACCAGCTTGGTGGCATGATATGCTCAGTAACAATGTTCGATCCATTAATGATATAGCCGATATGGTGCTGCCGGGCAAGTTTGTACATGGTAGCAAAAATGGCATGATCTGAAACCACCTCAATGTCTACCACAGAAGCTTTCAGATAGGAAAGTTGAATGTCTTTAAACTCATGCCAGTTCACCACTAAAGTGTAAAGATCGATATCGAGCTTGCGAATAATATTCTCAATATTCTGAACAGCCAGTTCCGAATTCCATCCGTTATCCAGATGAACTGCCAGAGGACGCAATCCTAGTTTTTTTACCAGATAAGCTACGTAAGTGCTATCTACACCTCCACTCAGTCCGATAAGACAATCATATTTTTTTCCAGCCCCTTTTTTCTTTATAGCCTCAGCCAACTGATGAAGCTTATTGTTTCCTTCAGCTCCCGTAAAAACGTCTTTGGCTGCTAGCTGATAGTCATAATAATAATTAGATACACCCTTTTCATCGAATGTAATATCCGGATCAGCAATGTTATCCATAACCGTAATAGCGCACTGCCTGTATCCAGGATCACTCTTATCTAGCACCATGATCTACCGTCAAAAATTTTTATAAAAATCAAAATTAGGTTCATACATCTTCGTCTTCTTCAATACGATTAACCCCGATGAATTAAATAACTGATAATGCCAATGAAACCACGAAAACAAAAGGGATGGATTTTTAAACAGTCGCCACAAAAAAAACTTTAGGGAATAAAGCCGGGATTCATTTCCCCTTACTGCATAGTTCTTCTCTATTGTGTATTGGCGGTGAGTAAGGATATAGCGAAGCACTTTTTGTTTAGATAAAGCCTGCATGTCATGGAAGGCGATTACACCACCAGGTTTAAGAATTTTATCAATTAAGAAGAAATCAAGTAAAGTATAATCGAATGTATGCCAGCCATCCACAAAAGCAAAATCAAGTTTTTCCTGATCACGGATCAATTCAGGCATCATCATATGGCTTGGCCCTTCTAACAGCTTAAATTGATCTTCTAACTTCTCTTGCTTAATGGCAACCAAAGCTGCCCCTTCATAAAAATCATTCTGATTAGGATCAATGGCATAGTGCATTTTCCTAGACGAAGGAAAACCTTTCTTGGCATGCGCAATCGCTACCGCTGAAGCTCCAAAAGCCAAACCGGTTTCTAAAGTCACCTCTGCTTTGATATCAGTTACAATTCTCATTAAAATAACTGCCTCAGCTTCCGATATCGTAGAACTTATCGCCTCTCTTTCAACATTCTTTTTATCAACGACAAAACCGGTTTTATATAATTTTTTTAATGTTTGAGGCAATTCTAATTTCATAATCAAAATGTATTAAACCAAACGCGAAAATAGCTTTTCTTTCAATTCTTTTTGCCCAGGATAGCTGATGAGAACGGCACGATGAGGCAATTGAAAGACAAACATGCTTCCCGCGGCCACCGCGGATGCCCCACATTGAACAGCAGAGGCAAAATTCTCTACGGTAGCTGCTCCTCCCAGCGCCACAACAGGCACATCTACTGCGGTACTGACGGCCTGGATCAAATCAGTGTCGTACCCCAAAAATGTTCCGTCCCGTTCAATGGAATTAAGGATGAACTCACCTGCTCCTCTACTCACCATCTGTTTAGCATATCCCACCGGATCCAACCCTGTATCGCGTTTTCCATTTTCCACAAAAACCCGGTATTTACCCCAGAAATTCTTCTTAACATCGATTGAAACTACAATACTCTGGCTTCCCACATATTTCGCTCCGTCACTTACCAGCAGAGGATTCACAAAAGCAGCGGTGTTTAAAATCACTTTTTCCACACCAATACGGATCAATTCCTTTATTTCAGATAATTTGGTAATGCCCCCTCCGTAACCCAGAGGCATGAAAGCTTCACTTGCAATTTCACGTATAGCAACAAGATCGGGTCCCCTCCTTTCGGCAGTGGCCGAAATATCCAGTATAACAATCTCATCTACTTCTTTTTCATTAAAAATCTTCACTGCATTGATCGGATCTCCCACATAGGTATGATCCTTGAATTTAACGGACTTAACCAGGCCTCCTTGCTGGATAAGCAAAGCCGGAATTACTCGAATACGTTTCATGAGTAAAAGGTGGCAAAGTTTTTCAAAAGCTTCATACCAAACTTATGGCTCTTTTCAGGGTGAAATTGAACACCTACAATATTACCTCGTTCTAAGCCCGCCGTAAAGGAATAGCCATAGTTAGCATGTAACAGCTCATCCTGTTCG
>QFQM01000309.1 GCA_003243255.1 Flavobacterium psychrophilum
TTGTCGTTGCGCATGCCGGTTTGAAAGAAGACATGCAAGGCCGTGGAAGCGGAGCAGTTCGGTCTTTCTGTATGTATGGTGAAACCACTGGCGAAATCGATGAATTCGGTTTGCCCGTAAGGTATAACTGGGCATTGGAATATCGTGGTAAAGCAATGGTCGTTTATGGGCATACACCAGTGCCAGATGTACAATGGTTAAATAGAACAATTGACATCGATACCGGATGTGTGTTCGGTGGAAAGTTGACAGCGCTTCGGTACCCTGAAGAGGAACTGGTGTCTGTGAAAGCAAAACACGTGTACGAGGTTCCCGCAAGACCAATTGACTTCGAGAAAGCGGATACGACTTTAAGTCATCAGCAAGAACACGATGATTTGCTTGACATTTCCGATGTAACCGGAAAGCGAATTATCAGCACACGGTTAAGAAATAACGTGACGGTGAAAGAAGAAAATTCCATTGCTGCGCTTGAGGTGATGAGTAGGTTTGCTATCAATCCGAAATGGTTGATCTATTTACCTCCTACAATGTCACCTTCCGAGACAAGCGAGATGGAAGGATATCTTGAACATCCTGTCGAAGCTTTGAAGTATTTCAGAAGTCAGGGCATTGAAAAGGTAATTTGCGAGGAAAAGCACATGGGCTCCAGAGCTGTGTTAGTACTTGGTAAAGATGAAGATGCCATCCGTAATCGATTCGGCATTGAGAATGAAGGAATCGGAGTATGTTACACACGTACTGGTAGAAACTTCTTTAATGATGTTGCGCTTGAGCGTGAATTCATGTTGAGGGTGAACAGTGCGTTAACGAATTCCGGTTTTTGGGAGAGGATGAACACCGACTGGGTTTGTCTTGATGCGGAATTGATGCCGTGGTCTGTAAAAGCACAGGCATTGGTGAAAGACCAATATGCTTCTGTTGGCGCAGCTGCAAGTGCGTCATTATCTAACGTAGTGGATGTCTTAAAGGAGACAACGAGCAGAAACATTGAAGGCATTGATCAACTCCTGGCGAAGTTCGAGCAGAAGCAACAAATGCTCAGCGACTACAAGGAAGCCTACCATCACTATTGCTGGCCCGTAAACTCAGTCGCAGATCTTACACTGGCACCATTCCACATCATCGCAACAGAAGGCGCTGTTCATGTAGATAAAAATCATGAATGGCACATGTCATCCATTAAAATGATTTGTGATACTGATCCTGAATTGCTTTTGGCAACAAATCACAAGATCATCAATGTGTTTGATGGTGAACAAGTAAATGATGTGATTAGATGGTGGACTGAATTAACTGAACAAGGTGGTGAAGGAATGGTGATCAAGCCTTTTGATTTCATTGCTTCCGGCAAGAAAGGATTAGTTCAGCCAGCTGTGAAGTGCCGTGGTAAAGAGTACTTGCGCATTATCTACGGTCCTGAGTACACCGCACCCGAAAATATGCTTCGATTAAAAAATCGTGGACTTTCCGGTAAGCGGTCTTTAGCACTACGTGAGTTTGCGTTGGGTATCGAAGGGTTGGAAAGATTTGTGAAGAGAGAACCTTTGCGCAAAGTGCATGAATGTGTGTTTGGGGTGTTGGCATTGGAGAGTGAAGAGGTTGATCCGAGGTTGTGATAAGGCAATTATTTTATAATTAAATTTTTTAGAAATATGACAAAGGAAGAAGAATATCTTGATGTTACGCTCAAGGGGAGTGAGCTGTTGGATAGCATTAAGGAAGATTTGATTGAATTCTTATCAAATCCTAAAAGCCAGAAGGTTTACCAATCCAAGGATTTATTGAACAAAGTCTATAAGCAAATTGTCGCAAATTTATATGCAGCGAATGAAATTACCCAGGCAGAGGTCAAGGACAAAGAGATTGTAAAGTCTAAGGTAGTGCGTTTCTTAAAGCGTAATAAACTGAGTATAGTTACAACTCATACTCAAGGGATCTTGAATCAAGCGGACCAATTCCATAAAAATGGTAAGATTGATTTCGCGCTGATTTTTTAAGCGATGTATTTTGAACACGTAATTAACGGCATTATTAAAAGACGATGTGAGCAAAGGGGCCTAAATGAGAAACAATCAAACGAAATAATCAGAACAACAAATGTGCTTACCAAATTTACGTGGCTACTTAGTCTTTTAGATTTACCTACGTTTAGCAATACACACTATAAGACAATTAATCTGGTTATGGAAAAAAGAAATTCGATTATCCATTATAAATGGAATGATACTTTTGACAGAGACAAAACTATCGATTTGAGAAAGGAAATAACAGACCGGGATAAGTTGTTTCGGCTGATCGAATCGGCTGTAAAATACATGAAAAAATACGAAACACTGATTAAGTTTAAAAAAGCAAAAACACTAATTACCAAAATACACAAACTATAATAACCGTTGAAGAGGGGCGAATCGAACACCCAAGGCTATTAAGCACCGATTTTACAGAGCGGCCCGCTTCCACTTACGGACTACTTCCGATATGTCGAGGTGGCTGGGTTCGAACCAGCATGCAACCAGTTATCCTTTCTACACTGTATAAGAGTGAGGGAATACACCTCGTGTTGCTTTGGGAGCGGGACTCGAACCACGCATTTGATGATCCAAAATCATCCGTCCTGCCATTAGACGATCCCAAATTCAATTACATTTCCAACTATCGCTTTACTGCATGTAAATTTCGCTCCTTGCAAAGCAGTTGGAATTTGAGTCAGCGATCGGATTCGAACCGATGAATATCTCTTTTGCAGAGAGACCCCTTGAGCCACTTGGGTACGCTGACATTTTTTGGGCAATACAATATCATTGCTTTGGTAGAAGCATTAAATCGAGACCTTGTAAAAACAAAAAGCCCCAGGCGAATTGCCCAGGGCTCTGTTAACTATTTATAGTAATTCTATATCATAACAAATTTTCCGGGCATAGACATACCTTCTGCTGATAGCATATGTGCTGATAACAGCTGTTGATAGATATGTTATGACCAGTTCTCATTTCTTTTTGTTGACACAAAGATAAAGTAACTTTTTTCTATTCTACAAAACATTTCTTTCAAAAGTTCGTCTACCTTTACATCATGATGTTAGTACAACGCCATAAGATCGAACAAGGTTTCATAGGTCATGCCTATGAATGGAATTGTTTTGCCTGGCGTTTACGAACGTATTAGTATTAAGAGTACAATACATAAGAGCCCGGGCATTCAAGTCCGGGCTTTTTTGTTTTTAGTAAACCCGATTCAAATCAAAAAATGAAAAGTATAACACTGTGGGTTTCCGCAGAAGACTTAGAAGAATTCAATGACAAAATTATCAATGGTATCCGGGTTTGTAAATCTTTTATTGGAAGCAAATTCACTGTGCCTGACAAGATTAAAAGTGTGCTAAATTTAAAAATACCCTGACTGAAAGGTCAGGGTAACTTTCCCTATATGAAAACAACAGCATTGTCGAAAGATATCTTTTTGATTGATCAATTCTGGTCAACTAGTAAATGTGATGAGTTCATTTCGAAATCTGAAAGCAAAGGATACGAAGCTGCGACTGTTCAAACAGAAACAGGACCTCGTGTCGTCGATCATATACGTAATAACAACCGCGTTTTGTATAAGGACTTTGCACTCGCAGAACAACTGTGGAACGAACTTGCTCCGCATGCTCCTAAGTCCATCGGAGATTCTGAGTCCATAGGATTAAATGAACTATTCCGTTTCTACCGATATCAGCCAGGCCAACAATTTAGAAAGCATCGGGATCAGAGCTATATCCGGAATAGTCGCGAGGCAAGTTATTATACTTTCATGATCTACCTGAACAATAATTTTAAAGGAGGTGAAACCAAATTTAACGATTTGGTGGTAGCGCCAAAGAAAGGTTCTGCGCTAGTATTCTACCACTGCCTGGAGCACGAGGGGACCGAAGTGATTGAAGGTATAAAGTATGTTTTGAGGACTGATGTCATGTTCCGGTTAAAAAATTAACAAAAATTCCCTTCCGCGCAAAAAGACTGCGCACATCGGCTGTAACATTGTATCATAAAGTTGTAGCCATGAAGGAAATCATCTTTGAGAAACTGAAAGCGATAGAGCATCAATTCGATGTCAGGATACTGTATGCTTGCGAGTCGGGAAGCCGGGCTTGGGGGTTTGCGTCTCCGGATAGTGATTATGATGTGCGCTTTGTTTACGTTCACAAGGCGGATGACGACAGCTATTATTCTCATCCATGCTCATATTCTTTTTCAGGAATTAAAAAAGACCAGCGTGGATACTACTCCTTCCAACGTGATGACGTCTCGTTCCCGCTTCGTATGCGCTTGTTTTTTGAATTTTCATTTCGTGGATTGCAGTTGAATTTGTCTAATTTGGGCGTGCTGAAATAGTAGCCTTTACAATGTGGTATGAATTGAGTCAAATTGGAGTGAATCTGGATGCTGGCTGGCAGCAAAACAGGCATACTATTCTTTGTAACCGGGTAAGCGCTATTCTGGCACTGTTTACGTTAATTGTTTTTCTTGGCGCTTTTGTTTTTTTTGGATGGATCATTCCGGTGCGTATTGCGTTGATCTCTTCCTTTACGTTTTTGATACC
>QFQM01000310.1 GCA_003243255.1 Flavobacterium psychrophilum
AGGAGCGATGAGTAGCCCCCATGTGATCTACCTGAAGTGCTTTGTGTCAAAGGCAGGAGACGGTTCAATTAATGCAGATTGTCGCTTACAGGGACAGGATTGGATCGAAGGAACGAATACACTCTATCATTTTGCCGATAAGTTAGATAATAAAGGAAATTTTCATTCCCGTAAACAGTTTATTATCGTCTATCCACGTCCATTGGAAGAACTGAAGAAGGGTGAAACGTTTGCCAAAGAGGTGAAAGACAAATACACAGAGATGTATGGCCAGTCGGCTAAGAGTGTTGAGAAGAAATGGTTTGAATTTTGGAAATGAGGTATGATCATTATTGATGATTATCTAACGGCAGTCCTATGCTTTTATAATCTCCTTTATCTTATCTTCAATTATTGCCAGTCGCCCGCCTCGTATTAGTGGAGATAAATGGCAGGAGATGATCTCGTTTCGATTGGGGTTGTTCCAAACAGATTTATATTCTGATATTAAGAATTCCCGTACTTCAGGTTCGGATTTGGCGATTTGATCTACAATAGTAGTGGTATTGTCTGTTAGATAGATAATGTCTTCAAAATCATGACTTACTCGATGAGCACCTTTTCCTCGTCCGTTGAATGCTGAAAATTTTGTAGCTAAGAAATAGGGTAACGAGAATATGTTTATTTCTGGTCCATCCTGTAATTCATGTTTGATTAGTTGTTTAAGTCCTGGCTTATACCACGGATTAGAGAATCCTAAAACACTTTCATTATCCGGCATGATGTCTACCGTAACATCATCATAAATGAAACGACACATTATTGGAGAAGTCGTATCAGGAGAAAAGTCGAGTTTTGCCAACTGTTCCTGAAGTGTTGCCCACTGTCCATAGGTTTCCAATTCAATACTTAGATCGATGTCTTTAGTGGGGCGTAACTCATCGGCCGCAGGATCGTCAGTGTACAAGCTAATGATAGCGCCTCCAACGAAAGCTACCTTCGTACGTAACTCTTTTAATCCAAGCGCCACCTTTCTCACTACGCCAATGTTTATGGTCTTATTTTCCATCAATCCTGAATTGCTTGTTTAGTTCAGCCTTTGCAAGTTCCTGCTCGCGTGCTTTTCCGACACGAAAAACGTCAATCAAAGCAAGGCATTCATAAATGAATTGATCATGCTTAACTATCTTGATGACGGAAGGATATAGTGGTTCTATTGCCTGTCCTTTATCCCATCCTTGTGGATCAGGCCAGACATAAACATCATTGGAGGCGATTTCTTTACTTAGAGGAGGAGCACTATGTGCTGTTTTTGTCCCCCTTACAATGGGGCCAGGGCTTTGGGGAAATACATAGCGAATTCCATGAATGATGAACTCACTTAAAGCTAGACGATTGACCGACTTTTTTGAGTCGTCAATAAGTCCAGCCATAACGGATCGATTCAGTGATTCGCTCACTTCTGACCCGCTTATATTTAAAGCAAGAGACACTTCCTTCATATTCCAGAATAGTCCAGCTCCATTATAGTACAGAATCTTAAGGAGTATTAAGATGTCCTGAGGGCGCATTCCAGTGTGTTTACGCATGTTTTTTTAATTAATTCGCAATTCGCGAATCGCAAATTGCGAATTTTGACAGCCATTTGCAACCTGAGAGGGATTTGACTCCCATTAAATTAGTTTATCCCTAATCTCCAGAATTAATTCTGTCACAAAAGAACTCCGAGCAGCAATCCATCGCCTTGTCAAAAGCTTACGGCATAAAATTCATTGTGCCTTCGGCTTGGTGTATTGTTTCAAATTTATTCCGTTTCCTTATTGACCAGTCGGCTGCCCTTCGTGGTGCAGTGCCATAATTAATTCTTACGATTATGGAAAACAACAATGACCAACTCCAACAATTTCAGGTAGCAGAAATCTACATTCAGTACAGCTCCAAAGTAAAACCTTCACAACGTCCGAAGATCACCTCTTCCAAAGATGCGCACACGATCCTTAAACAATCCTGGGATATCAACCGGATTGAATTGATCGAACAGTTTAAAGTATTGCTTACCAACCGAGCTAACAAAGCCATAGGTATTGTTGAAATATCTACTGGTGGAATTTCAGGAACAGTAGTCGATCCTAAGCTGGTATTTGTTGCCGCTTTGAAAGCCGGTGCATGTGGAATGATTTTATCACACAATCATCCTTCCGGAAACCTTCTGGCAAGTGAGTCCGATATCCAATTAACCAAGAAACTCAAAGAAGGAGGTAAACTTCTTGAAATCCAATTACTCGATCACATCATCATTACCAGTGAGAGCTACTTTTCATTTGCAGATGAGGGGCTTATTTAGCCTCTCTTACTTCTTACGTTTTTTAGCCTTTGTCTTAGAAGGAGATGTCATCAAATATTTTACGTCAGTGTAACTTTTGTCTCTCGCCTTTACTAAGGCATAATAAATTTTAAGTGCCCTTCGGATAATCACGTCATCATTAGCATTGATATCCTCACTCCATTTTTCTATCAGATCGAAATAGATTTTGAATGTCTCATCAGTTCCATCCCACATGTCCAGGCTGGCAAGAATTAGCCGGTCGAGGAAGTTTTCAAAATAACACCCTTGAAACCCAACCGCCCCAAGATGTTTGAAAAGCATTCTGCTTTGAAGCTCGTGAATGATAAGAAATACTGGAACCTCAATATCATGTGGAATCTTAATTTTTGGCGACCGAATCAATCGGTAGCCGTGAATAAAATCTAAGGACATAGAAAAGCTTTTCATAGTATTCCGTTTTGGCTAAATCATTATTATTTTTTTGATGCGAGGTTCTCCTTTAAGCTTCAACTTGCCTGAGCCCCGGATATCTACACTCAATTCATCTTCTACAAAAACTGAGATGTCACCTGCATCGTTGATTCTTAATTGACATTCCGATACTTCAAGGTCAGTACCGTTAAAATTACCGGAACCAGTACTTAATATAGTTGCCTGATCCGCTGTGCCTGATAATTTGAGACCACCAGTTTTAGCGACAGTGGCACCCAGCTTTAATACATCGATTTTTAAATCTATTTCTCCTTTTCCATTTTGAACGATGCCAAGAGATTCTGAGTTGATGAGTTCAGTGCATGTGAGAATTCCAGACTCATCAACTACTAATCCTTTTAAGCTTGAGTAGGTGATATGGATAGTTGTGTAAGGTATTGGCTCTTCTACTGAATTTCTGATTGACAAAGTGAGCTTCTTGTTTTCAATGCTATGAAGAAAAAGTGATTCTGCATTTCTTCCAGTATCGAATCGAATACTTTCCTTTTCACCTTTATGAAGTACGATATCCGCAGTTACGTTTACTGTGATGCTTTCAAATTCATCCAGGTCATAAAAATTGGATTGTTCATCTGTATCAAAAACCCCTTGCTGAATTTCTCCGTCTGCGCATAGTCCAATGACCAGATCCTGTAATACACTCACACGCTCCATCAATTTAAATGTATTGCTCGTGCTGACTTCATAGCTTTCTTTATATCGCACTTCAGTGTAGGATCGGTGAAGTATGTCGAGAAGTTCATCATCTTGACTTGATGATGAGAACAGCTCGCTAATTTCTGAAGTAATGTTTTCAGTTAAGGAAAGCAGTCTTTTAATGCTATGAGTGGTTGGTCGATATCCGAGTCGAGATGTTAACAAGGCAGCGCAGCTTTGTTCTACTGCTTGATGAAACAAGAAAGCGGCAATCTCAAATCTTTCCGTTGTTACGCACTCACAGGCCGTTTGGTAAAAAGATTTGGCAAGAACGAGCCTTCTTTCGTCACGTAGGTTGGTTGCTTCATTCGGAACTATATAATGGGTTTGATTCTGGTCATAAAGTATTATCCCATTATTGAGAACGTTTATGAAAAACGAGTTGCCTTCATTTAATCCTGCGACTACTGCCTCAATGCTATGAACAACTGCAATGATCTTTAGTCTTTCAGAGCTTAGACTGTCGGTAATATTTAGAACACCATCCCTTTTTCTCTTATCTTTTTCATGGGTTACAATGAGTAAGTCAATGGCCATTTCAAACAGTTCACCATTGCCTTCATGCTTTTGAAAGCTGCTCCAACGATTCTTTGTATTACTACGGATTCCATAACATACAATTTTTTCAGGGCGTACTGCATCCACAAGACGGTTTAATGTTTCCTGGACGAGATGCCATTGAGAATCGGATAAGAAAGGAAGCTCATTCTTCATGACTTACTTTCTCTTAGGAATAGATTCCTTCTTTAGAGCTAATATCTCTTGATAAGCCTTGAAGGCTTGCTTCACCATTGCCTTTCTATCTGGTTTAAGCTTTTTACTTCTCTTTTCTATTATGTCAAAGTATTTATTGGATAATGCGTCATCATCATAGTCCATCCCAATTGCTTTGAAGATCAATGAATCGAGGTGAGGTTCATAATCACATTCCGTCATTCCGGCTGTGTGCAGAATCTGGAAAAGTTTTCTGATTTTAAGTTCTTCCTTAATGAGGTAAATGACTTGTTCAATTTTTTTTGGGGCTTGAAATATTGGGTAATTTTTCATTTATCATATTATTATATGATAAATGTATGATAAAAATCCA
>QFQM01000311.1 GCA_003243255.1 Flavobacterium psychrophilum
CCTACCTGAAAACCTTTCAGGTCGTGCAGTAGAATTTGTTACTATGCGTAAAGGTGAGATGTTAAGTATGGAGCCTAAAGGTGAGCGTATGATCGTTAAGTTCAACATCCCTTCAAGAGGTATCATCGGACTAAGAAACCAGTTGCTTACAGCTACTGCAGGTGAGGCTATCATGGCACACCGTTTCCTTGAGTACCAACCGTTCAAAGGAGAAATTCCTGGACGTTTGAGCGGATCGCTTATCTCTATGGAGAACGGTAAAGCAATTCCTTACTCAATTGATAAACTTCAGGATCGTGGTAAATTCTTCGTTGATCCTAACGAGGATATCTACGAAGGTCAGGTAATCGGTGAGAACTCTCGTGGTGATGATATGGTTGTTAACGTAACCAAAACTAAAAAACTTACCAACGTTCGTTCATCAGGTGCTGATGATAAAGCAAGAATTATCCCTGCTATCAAATTCTCTCTTGAGGAAGCATTGGAGTACATCCAGAAGGATGAGTATGTAGAGGTAACGCCTAAGAGCCTTCGTCTTCGTAAGATCTACCTTAATGAGAACGACAGAAAGCGTTTTAAAATAGCGTAATTAATAGTTGACAGTTGTCGGTTGATGGTTGTCGGATATTTATAAATACAAAAAATCCCCGCAATTGCGGGGATTTTTATTTTAAATAAGCGAAGTAATTAATTATAAAAATACTCTGTTTTTCCTTCAAGCTCACCATTATAGTAGCTTAGTGTTTTGATTAATAATCCCTGATCATTAAAGGTATGTTCGTATGTAATATGCATGCCTACAGAGTTGATTTTTGATACATACTTGGTAGCATAGTAGTTTTCGGCAGCATCCAGTTGTCCACCCCTTAATACTACATTAGCTTTATAATTATCGTTTATGCCCCACGGATTTGCAAAACCATTTTGTGGGAGAGGACTACTAAGGTATTCATATGTCCTTGTGGAATTCCCGTCTTTGGTTTTGACTATATTGGAGCCTTCATAAGTAACTTCATATACATAATTGTTAACGGCTCTTTCTTCTTTATAAATGAGATTATCAGCATTCAGGGAAAATGTTCGAGAGTAACTACTGCCCGATGACTGCGTTGTTGCTGTTATTGTTGCATCTGTATTGAAAGTATAGTTTGTTACACCTGAGTAGTCAATATCGCTAAACGTTTTTTGTGTCAATCTGCCTAAATCGTCATATAGATAATCAGAAGAGTATATTTGTTGTCCCTGTACATTAAATCCCTTCAAAGAGGTGAGAAGATCATTATCATAAGTATAAGTTCCGGTTTCCTTTAGAGTGCCATCACCTTTGTAAACATTGTAGCTAATACTTTTGCCATTTTCAAATAGTGTTTCTCCCGAAGATTCCGTTTCACCCATATAATAAGAAGTTGTTTTTATCTTTACGAGTTCAGTTCCCGATCCGTTTTGCTGATCGTTATCCGAACAGGAAAAAAATAAAACTGAAAAGCTAAGACATAGAAATAATTTTTTTTTCATTGTACTGTTTGATTGGTTTTAAAGTCTTAAATGTAAGCTAAACACTCTTTGTTTTTAATGTGTAGCACAAAATTTATAAAAAATAAAAGCTCCTGACAAACAGGAGCTTTTTATATATTGTTGCGATAGCTATCGCATTAAACTGAAATGCCCTTTAATTATTCGCCCATTATCAAGTTGTATTACAAACCAATAATCGTTGGCAGGTAGTTGCCTGCCTTCAAAATTGCCATCCCATCCAATACCTTTAGGGTCAACATCGGCGAGTAGCTTTCCATAACGGTCAAAAATGTATATTTTGCTGTTAGGGTAAAAGTAAGCATTTATGCCTATGATGTTCCAGGTGTCATTTACACCATCACCGTTTGGCGTAAAGAATTTAGGTGTTTCCAGTACAGTTATCTCCTGAGCTTTTATGCCGCAGCCTTTAGTGTCTTTTATATAAACAGTATGTATACCTGAACTTAAATTCTCAAAATAGTTTGACTCCTGAAAGGGGCCGTTAGGAGCGTCGAGGCTGTATACATAAGTGGTTTCTACACCTTGCGGAGGTTCGGCCATTATAGTTACAGTATTGTTATCGCGCATATCATTTACTTTAACATCGGTAATTACCGCGAGGTCAGACGCTGTTATTATAAATGTTTTTGTATTGCTGCATTGCAATTGGTTTGTGATGGTCACAATATAGGTACCGGGCTGGTGTATTACAATGCTGGGAGAAGTTTCTCCGGTAATCCATAAATACGTATACGATTGTGGGTTTGAATTGACAGCTTTAAGCGTCAGTCCGTTAGGATTGTTCAGGCATATTGTTTCAGATACTGTTTCGTCTACAACCGGACTGTTAAGGGTGCTTAATAAAAAGCTGGTAACTTCAAAACATTCAGGGTTTATGCTACTGTGAATCCTTGCATATATACGTTGCGGATTGGCAGTATTGGTATATGCACTTGCGTTGAGTGCATTTGTGTTTGCATCTGCATTCTGTTTGTTATCAAAATATTTGATGCTATTTTCAGCAGCAGATTGCAACCCCAATATGAGTACATCATTCTGAGTCAGATTAAATACTGTTATTCCGTCATTATTGGGGTCACATTCTTCAAGATTTACAGGCTGGCTGGCTATTGTTGGGGTAGTGGTGATGGTAATATCAGTTGTTTCTATATGAATCTCACCCTGATGTGTTACTGTTGCTGTAACGGTATAAGTTCCGGTTGCAGTATACGTATGCGTTGTTGTATTCAGGGGCGAGGCGGCACTTGTTTGTCCGTCACCAAAATCCCATGCTACAGTAGTAAAATCATCATCTGTATCAAGTTCAAAATGAGTTACGTTACCAAAACATTTATTTGAAGCAATAATGTTTATAGCAAAATAAGAGGTTATAAAGTGCGGAAGGCCAAAAAAACAGGTTCCTGAATCGAGAAAAACTCCTCCCACAGCATAGTTGCATAAAGTACCATCCTCATCAGGATTATTAATTACATCGAGCAGATGGCTATTAACTACTGCCCGGTATATTTTACCATTAGGACCGAGCTGTAATGTTCCTGATTGTGATGAAGTTGCTAAAAGCACATCTGATGCGGGAATGTTGCTGCTTTCAAGGTTGTATTGGTGAATTCCTCCAAAACCAATCGAGTTGTCATAAGAGACATATAATTTCTTTGTTTTTTGAGAAAACTCAACTCCATATGGCATTGTGTTTTGGCTTATAGCTAAAGGGTTTGATAGTTTTCCTGTTTCATTGTCAAAATCATAGAGCCACACAGCACCATTTTGTTCAGTCCCTCCTGTTATCGTGCCTATCTGCACATGGGCTATTGCTACTTTTTTGCCGTTTGGCGATGCTTTTATACAGCCGATACTGTTTCTTCTGTAACCCGATACAGGTACAGTTGGTGTCAGGGTTGTTGTTACAGGAGTGGTATTGACTCCCGTACCTGTAACTTCAAAAGCGTAAAAGGTGTTTACAAAATGCGTTATAACCCAGTATCCGGAGCCGGAACTGTTCTTTACCGCAGTAACTTTTTCGGAACATTTATATTTTATCTGTTCAGAATTATTAGGATCATAAGTAACAAGATGGCTATTACGCATAACAACATCACCAATGCTGCCATTAGAGCCGGTCACTGAAAGGTCTACGATAGAATAGTTGAAACCATTATTAAAACCGTCATCCTGTCCGGGAACAGTAGCCCCATCTTCATATGGTCCGGGAAATGGGTTAGGATAAGTCTCTGCGTTTTGATGATGAGGTTCATCTACAGTAAAGATATAATAGATATTGGGATCTCCTTTTTTGGGTACAATTACCCCTGATTGCGTGCTTGAAGGGTCTCCCATAAGCCCGGTACCGATATTGTAGTTGCCGTTTGGCATCAGTACATTATTACGGTCCCATACATTACGCCCATCTGTGTAGAATAATAAATTGCCGGCACCATCAGAAATGGAACTGCATCCCTCATTGCTTTCTATTGCGCTGGTCAATGTTGTTACGCTACCGTCGTCTTCAAAATGGATGCCTGTAAAAAGACCAAACTGCCAATTGTTTGCTTCTTTTTGAGCAAATATATTCAAAGAGATGAATAGTAATATTAATAAGGTAATTTGTTTCATATAGAGTTTGGCATGACTATCAAAATTACATTTTTTATCTTAAAAGGGAAAAGTGCGCCCTAAATTCTTTCGTGACAGATATGCTTCCGTTGTATTCTCTGTAGGTTACTGTAAACCAATAGTCGCTTGCTGGCATTTGTGCACCATTATATGTTCCGTCCCATCCTTTACCAACAGCACTTATCTGTTTGAGGAGTTTGCCGTAACGATCAAAAATATAAATTTTTGCATCGGGTTGGTTAAGTCCTATAACATTCCAGAAGTCATTAAAATTATCACCATTCGGAGTAAAGAAATTAGGATAGTCTACCACTTCAGCTCCTGTAATTATGGTTTCATCACACGCATCCGGGTTGGTATCCCTTACCGTTACCGTATGGCTGCCCGGTGATACGTTGGTAAAGACATTGCTGC
>QFQM01000026.1 GCA_003243255.1 Flavobacterium psychrophilum
AAAATTCATATTCAAAGGTTTTTGTGAAATCATCAACTGGATTTTATAAAACAAGGGACGGTATTCCTAATGGAGCGACGCTGCCGGGAATTAAGCTTATGCTTGAGAATGCATATCCTTTGCCGGTAAAAGCTGCGGGAGGGGTGCGCACATTAGAAGAAGCAAGGCAGATGATTGCTATAGGGGTTAAGCGTATAGGAACATCGTCAGCAAAGGCAATTGTTAGTGGTGAAACAACATCAGGAGGATATTAAAAAAATAAAGCCTTCCCGTATGGGAAGGCATCATTCCTTTTCATAGCAAATTTCGTAAGCGGTTTTTATTTCTTTTTCATAGCAATGTTTCCCGACGAAATTTATCTTTTTCTATAGCAACTTAACTTAGCGTAACTTCTTATGAGAAGGGTTACATATAGTAGATGCTTAAACTTTAAAAAGGTTGCGTTGCGGGTTGATTTTTTTTAAATTATTTATAATGTTTCTTTTTTACTGTCCTTGAGGGGTAAGATTAATTTTTGAACTATCTTTGCGGCAGTTTTTGAAACCCAATGAAGATTATTTTGAACGCTCAGGAAAATCAGATATCCCTTAAGACTCTTTTTGCAGATTTTGTAGCAATTACAAAGGCCAGGCTTGCCATTAGTGTTGTGTTTTCATCTGTGGCCGGATATCTGTTAGGTTTTTCGGAAGCGTATCCTTTCAGTTGGACTACGCTTATTTTGCTTACCATTGGTGGTTACTGTATGGTAGGTGCTTCAAACGTTTTTAACCAGATTATAGAAAAAGACCTCGATACCCTTATGGACAGGACAAAGAATCGTCCGGTGCCTTCAGGAAAGATGTCTGTAAAAAATGCTTTTATACTTGGGGCGGTGCTTACTGTTACCGGGATTGCTATTTTATACAGCATAAACCCTAAAACAGCCATGTTTGGGGCAATCTCCATTTTTTTATATACCAGTATTTATACGCCGCTTAAAACAAAAACGCCTCTTGCGGTTTTTGTTGGTGCATTTCCGGGTGCTATACCGTTCATGTTAGGATGGGTGGCTGCTACGGGTGATTTTGGTATTGAAGCGGGTACTTTATTCCTTATACAGTTTTTTTGGCAGTTTCCGCACTTTTGGGCAATTGGCTGGTTTTTGTTTGAGGATTATGAAAAGGCGGGATTTTTTATGCTTCCTACAGGGAGAAAGGATAAGAAGACTGCATTGCAGACAATACTATATACAGTATGGCTTATAATAGCTTCGCTGTTGCCGGTTACCGGATTTACGGGTGAGCTTAAGCTGAGTATTGTTTCTGCGGTAATTGTTTTCCTTCTTGGATTGTGGATGCTGGTGTATGCTGTAAAGCTGTACAAGCAGATGGATGCTGCGGCTGCAAAAAAACTGATGCTGGTGAGTGTTTCATACATATCGCTGCTTCAGGTAATATATGTATTAGATAAATTTATACGATAATATGGAAATGTCTCTTAAAGAGCATAACGAAAGGAATGCCAGATCTAAAAAGATGATATTGTGGTTTGCCATGATAAGCATGTTTATGATGTTTGCCGGTTTAACCAGTGCTTATGTGGTGAGTACTTCAAGGCCTGACTGGCTTAAAGATTTTACATTGCCAAATGCTTTTATAATAAGTACTGTTGTTATAGTGATAAGCAGCATAACTTTTCATCTTGCCAAACTTTCGATAAAGAAAAATGACAGGCAGATGACAGGTGTTTGGCTGATTGCAACACTTGTTTTAGGGGTAGCTTTTGTTTTAGCTCAGTTTAACGGGTTTGCCCAGGTGATAAATGAAGGGTATTATTTTACCGGTCCGGAGAGCACAGTTACTACTTCTTTCCTTTATATAGTTACAGTTGTGCACTTATTGCACCTGTTTGCAGGGCTTATTGTGTTGCTTGTTGTAATTTATAATCATTTTAAACAAAAATACAATGCTTCTCAAACCCTTGGATTAGAGTTAGGTGCAATGTTTTGGCACTTTCTCGATATTTTATGGGTATATTTGTTTTTATTTTTCTATTTCTATTAATAGAAAAAATAGTGTAAATTTGGAAACTTTTTAACCAATAACTTTATATGGCAGCGACAGTTACTACAACAGCTACTACTACAGGTAAAACATGGGGCGGAGGAAATGAGCCTATGGGAGCAAGTTATGGCAAGATGATGATGTGGTTTTTCATCGTATCGGATGCGCTAACTTTCTCGGGATTCCTTGCAGCTTACGGTTTTTCTCGATTTAAATTCATTGAAACTTGGCCTATTGCCGACGAAGTGTTTAATCACTTTCCATTTATGCATGGTGTAGATGCACCGATGTATTATGTGGCTTTCATGACATTCATACTAATCTTCTCATCGGTAACGATGGTACTTGCGGTTGATGCAGGTCATCAACTGAAAAAAACCAAAGTAGCAATCTATATGTTGCTTACTATCGTTGGTGGTTTTATTTTCCTTGGTTCTCAGGCATGGGAATGGAAAAACTTCATCAAAGGTGAGTTTGGAGCAGTTGAAACAAAAGGTGGTGCTATCCTTCAGTTTGTTAAGGCTGGTGAAAACGGAAAATTCGAAAGAGTTGCTCTTGCTGATTTTGCTGCACATTTACCTACAGACCGCGTAAACAAAGTAAGAAGCAACGGTATCTGGTTTGAAGAAACTGCTGCTCTTCCTACATACTCTATCGAAGAGGTTAAAGCCGGACTAAAAGCGCATCCTGAGGTTCTTGTAAGAACTGAAAAAATCGTTAAGAAACATAAAGAAGTACTTAGCAGAGAAGAGTCTCTTAAGAGAATCGAAGAAGCTACCATAGTTGTTGAAGGTGCTAACCTTGTAAGAAACGAGTATGGGCATAAACTATTTGCTAACTTCTTCTTCTTTATTACCGGTTTCCACGGATTCCACGTATTCTCAGGAGTTATGATCAATGTGCTTATTTTCCTTAATGTATTACTGGGTACATACGAAAAGAGAAGAAGCTATGAGATGGTTGAGAAAGTTGGTCTTTACTGGCACTTTGTAGATTTAGTGTGGGTATTTGTATTTACATTCTTCTACCTTGTTTAATTTTATTTAAAAGTATTTATCATGGCACATTCGCACGAATCTAATACAGGAAGAATTTGGAAAGTTTTCTTTTTGTTATCGATAATAACAATCGTAGAGGTTATCTTTGGTATATATAAACCTGCTTTCCTACATGATTCACATCTTTTTCAGATGAATCTGTTAAATTGGTTATTCATCATTCTTACTATAGTAAAAGCGTACTACATTATGTGGGCGTTTATGCACCTTGAAGGAGAGAAAAGTAGTCTAAGGTGGTCAATTGTGGCACCGTTAGTATTCCTAATTATCTATTTAGTGTTCATCTTACTGATAGAAGGTAATTATGTTTTTGAAGTGTTTACGACATCTCACAATTATAAGTGGATTTTCTAATAACACATTAACTATAAAAAAGGCGGTTTTTAAACCGCCTTTTTTTAATTTTGCACCCGGATATTTTCCTTATTACCATGAAAAAGAAAATTGTTCTGATCGTACTTCTTGTATTGCCGCTTTCATGCTACATCTACTTTGCGCTTGCAAAGCATAATGCTCTTAATTTACCCGTTATCAATGAGAATGTAAGTGAGCTCCCTCAGGGGACGACACTTGATAACAAGCCTGTCGCGCTTCAGGGTAATATTACCATAGTTGGCTTCTTAGGTACTGATATTACTAAGAAGAAGGAAACGGTCTTTAATATCAATGAAAAAATAAACAATAAGTATAAAGGTTTTACTGATTTTCAAATCGTAATGCTTTTGCCTGAGGGTGAAGAGCAGGAGGTTCAGAAAGTTATGGATGAGCTTAAGGTAATGGCTGATATCTCTAACTGGAGATTTCTGTTTGTTAAACCGGATCAGATTGCAGAGTTTCATCAATCACTTAAGGTTAAAGAGTCTTTAGATGCTGATAGCGGAAGCTATTACCTTTTTATCATCGACAAAGAACGAAAGCTTAGAGGAAGAGATGGCAAAATGAAGGATAAAAAGACAGGCAAATATGAATTTAAAGATGGTTATAATTCTTTTGTAGTGGCTGAGCTTCACAATGAAATGACTGACGATATTAAAATATTGCTTAGGGAATACAGGCTGGCTCTCAAAAAGAATAATGATCAGAAAGGGGTTAAGAGAGAAATATAATCATGAAAAATAAGTATTCTTACGTTGGTGTATCATTCATTGTACTGATATTCGGTATTTGGGCTGTGCCTAAGATCGTTGAACGTTTCCAAAAATCGGATCTGGCAGAAATTCGTCAGGTTCCGGATTTTGAGCTTACCGATCAGAATGATAAAAAGATCTCAAACAAAGATTATCTGGGCAAAGTATATGTTGTTGAATTTTTCTTCAGTACCTGTCCAACCATATGTCCTAAAATGAATCAGAACATGCTGCTTCTGGAAAAGGAATTTTATGGAAATCCTAAATTCGGAATTGCCTCTATTACTATAAATCCGGAATATGATACGCCAAAAGTATTAAAGGAGCATGCGAACCTTTTAGGGGTGAAGCATTATAACTGGCATTTCCTGACCGGTGACAGGGAATATATCTATAACCTGGCAAAAAAAGGTTTTGTTATGTATGCAGGAGACAATAAGAGTGCTCCCGGTGGTTTTGAGCATTCAGGGCTTTTTGCATTGGTTGATAAAGAAGGAAACATACGTTGCAGGAGAGATCAGTACGGTAATCCGATAATGTATTATGATGGCCTTGAAGATAGTGGCGTTAAGGCAATAAAAGAGGATATAAAAAAACTATTAGAAGAATAAATGGACAATACTAACGCTGTAGAGAAAAAATATAATATCTGGATAATTATATTATCCCTTGCAATTCCATTGGTGGTGGCATTGCTTATGGTTGTTAAACTTAAAGATCTTGGTTTCGATGTAAAACCGCTTTCTTTCCTTCCGCCTATCTATGCTACTATAAACGGAATTACTGCGGTTGTGCTTGTTACGGCCGTGTGGGCGATAAAGAATGGCAAACAGGATCTTCATGAAAAGCTTATGAAGTTTGCTATCTGTCTTTCAGTTGCTTTTTTAGGAATGTATGTTGCTTATCATATGACCTCTGAGTCTACCGCTTTTGGAGATATTAATCATGATGGTGTTGCAGATGCAATCGAGAAAGCTAAAGTAGGCAGTATCAGGTATCTTTATTATTTTATATTGCTGACGCATATTTTGCTGTCGGTTATCATAATACCTTTCGTGTTGCTTACCTATGTAAGGGCACTTTCTAAAAGCTTCTTAAGGCATAAAAAACTTGCCAGGATTACCTATCCTATGTGGTTGTATGTGGCTGTAACCGGTGTTATAGTTTATGTAATGATATCTAAATACTATAACTAATACGTAGTGTTATGGTTTTAAAAGTAAAATACTTTATGCCGGCAATTCTGCTGCTGTTATTTTCGGCAGGAGCCAATGCGCAATGCGCTATGTGCCGTGCGGCATTAGAGAGTAGTGATGGAAATGTAAAAGCGGAAGCTGTAAATGATGGTATCGTTTACCTGATGATATTTCCATATCTTTTAGTTGCGCTTGTAGGTTATGCCGTATACAAAAAAAAAAAAAAAAAGAAAGACGTTTCTACCGAAGAATAATAAAAAAGCCATACAATCGTATGGCTTTTTTATTTGTAACAGGAGTTATTTCATTCCGTCTATTTTCAGATCCATTTTTCCAGATCCTTTTATGAATGCGATGATGGCCTTGTCGGTTAGTTCGACTTTGTTGAATTCAAAATCATTAAGTGTTCCGTTTACAAATATTCCCGGCATTGGCGAATAATTATTCAGGTAAGGAAGAAGGTTCTTTTTGCCCTGATCCAGATTGTCTTTGATTGAATAACGACAGTTTTCCTGTATCTTTTTAAGGATGATGCCTTCTGCTAACCAATTTGCAGTTTTCATTAGTACACTTTTGGTGTTTAGTACATAATCCATCTGGTCAAAGTAGATTTCTTTGGTTACGGCATTGTAATTTGGATATCCGGTAAGATAGATTGTTCCGTTAATGCTTCCGGTCATGTCGAGTGCAATTACCATCTTTCCGTCTTTGTTCCACAGGTCAACTTTCTGAACGGTTACTTTTCTTTTTCCTGAACCGAATTCCTGTCCCTGAAAATTTTTAGTGATCACTTTAGAAGCACTTTCATATGTAGATACAGCAGCTACAACAGCACTTATGTTATCGGGCATTTTTTTCACGGCTTTTAAAACAACGTCTTCTTTTTTGAAAGTGTTTTTCGGTTTTTCTCCCACCATTGTAAGCATAGAACATTTTAACCCCATTTCCAGGGTTACCTGTTTTTTTGAAAGTACAGCATCTGTAGCGTATAGTTCAAGCGGCTCTAATTTAAACCAGGTTTCATATTGTTCGCTCGTAAGGAAAGGAGTGCTTATTTTTTCAAGTGCATCCAGTACCTGAGGTTTAAAATCCATTGTTTTAGCCATTGCTTCATCCAGCTTGTTTTCTATTTTAGACTTAAACAGCTTTACCGAAGGGTTGATGGCATAGGTTATAGGGACTTTTTTGCCTGCTATTGTAATAGTTGGGCTTTCGTTCCAGTCAATAGACTCGATGGTCGTGTCAGTCTTTAGTTTCCAGTTGGATAATCCTACTTTGCTCTTAAAGGTAACTACGCCGTCAAGGTTTACTTCACGTGTGTCGTACAGGTTCATTCCCATGGCCGATGTGCCATAACGAATGTTTGCTGTGATTTTTATCGGAACGATTGCCTGTAGCTTGTCATTTTGTTCAGAGAATTTTATAGGAGCCGTTTTCCATACCTGCATAGATATGTTGTCGTCTTCAATATTTTTATCTTCATAAACCATTCCCGAGAGCAGTTTGTTTACCTGGGTTTCTATATCTGCTATAGTGATTGATACCGGAAGGTTAATGAACGAGTTTGTTCTTTGATACACCAAGGGTGCGTCATTGCTGGGTTCCGGTTTTAGCGCGTCTATTCTTTTAGTGGTAGAACAGCTGCTTAGCAGTACTGATAAAGCCAGGACTGCTGTAAATGATTTGAGTTTCATTGTATTAATATAGTAAGTAATAACTGTGTAAAAGTAAAGTTTTTATTTGTAACAAAATTCGCAGGTTATAGTCTAATAAAAATATATTTGATGCAGTCACGTTAGATAATTTCAATAAATTTGTAAATCATCAATCAAACCTATGAAAAAAAGAATCCGCATAGTGTCTATGCTAGCAGTTGCCTTTTTTGCCTGTAACGGTTTTGCCCAGGCTAAAAAATGGACATTGCAGGAATGCGTGGATTATGCAATTAAAAACAATATTTCCATAAAGCTTTCTACTCTTGATGCAGAGACCGCATTGATCGCCAAAAGCGATTCGTGGGGGGCTTTTCTGCCAACTGCAGGTTTTCAGGGTAACCATTCCTGGAATATTGGTCTGAACCAGAATATTACCACCGGTCTTTTAGAAAATCAGACAACGCAGTTTACCTCACTTGGTTTTAATGCAGGTATCGATATCTATAAAGGGTTGCAGAACCTGAACCGTCTTAAAAGGGCCAGGCTTGCAATTATAGCTTCGCAATACAAGCAAACCAAAATGGAAGAAGATGTGGCACTCAATGTGGCTAATGCCTATCTCCAGATTCTTTTTAATAAAGAAAACTTAAGGGTGCAGGAACAGCAGCTTTCGTATGATACAAGCCAGAAAGAACGTATTGAACAATTAGTAGATGGCGGGGCAGTACCAAAAGGCGACTTGCTGGATATTAATGCAACCATAGCTTCGGATAATCAAAAGAAGATTGCTGCAGAGAACGCATTGCTGCTTTCAAAGCTTAGCCTTGCGCAATTAATGCAGCTGGACGATTTCCTTAATTTAGATACAGAAGACAGCGATTATCCTGATGATGCGAGTGCTGTAATGCTGCAATCACCGGCTGATATTTATGAAAAAGCAAAGGGGATACGTACCGATCTTAAGGCTGCACAGACAGATGTTGAAGTTGCAGAAAAAGATTTGTCTATTGCAAGAGGTGCCTACCATCCAACTTTGCAAGGCTTCTACAGTTTTACTACACGTGCGGCTTATTCGGATAAAATTATAGGTTTTCAGCCAAATACCGGGCAGCCTACTACGGTAATCGGTTATGTGGAAGGAACTAATCAAAATGTATTACAGCCAAACTCTGAACCTATATTAGGCAGAAGGGATCCTATTATCGACCAGTTTAATGACAATAAAGGACATAATTTCGGGTTGTCTCTTAATATTCCTATCCTTAACGGGTTTACAGTAAGAAATAATGTGCAGCGTTCTAAAGTAGAACTTGAGCGTTCTAAAATTACGCTCCAGCAGAAAGAACTGGATTTAGAGCGTAACGTATATACTGCTTTTACCGATGCTAAGGGAGCCCAAAAATCCTATGAAGCGGCAATATCGGCAGCAAATGCCAGGGAGCAGTCGCTGGAATATGCTAAAGAAAGGTATGAGGTTGGCCTTATCAATATATTTGATCTTAACCAGGCACAGACCCTTTCTGTAAATGCGCAGTCGGAAGTGCTGAGAGCAAAATACGATTTTATATTTAAAGTAAAAATACTGGAGTTCTACTTCGGAATACCAATCTACCAAAAACAATAATCATGTCAAAAAAAACTATTTATCTTTTATTAGGCGGATTAGTAGCCGTTATCATCTTGCTTGTAGTGCTTAAAAAATCAGGCGTTGTAGGTAAGAGTGAAGAGGGGAAAGAAGTAGAAACTGCTGTTGTAAAAGAAATCAATCTTATAGAAACTGTTTCGGCAACAGGAAAAGTGCAGCCCGAAGTAGAAGTGAAGATATCTTCTGAAGTTTCAGGTGAAATTATTGAATTGCCGGTTAAAGAAGGAGAGGCTATTAAAAAAGGTGATCTTTTAGTGCGAATCAATCCGGATTTGTACGAGTCAGGATTGAGCAGGACTGCTGCATCGCTTTCAACTGCCAAAGCCGGATTAAGCCAATCGGAAGCGCAGCTTAAGGAGGCTAAAGCAAATTACGAACGTAATAAACGTCTTTTTGAGAAAGGTGTGATTTCTAAATCGGAGTGGGATAAAATAGTTTCGGCTTATGAAGTAGCTGTAGCTTCAAAACAATCGGCTTATTATAATGTTGCAAGCGCGAATGCTACTGTTACTGAAGCAAAGGATAACCTTAACAGAACAACGATATATGCACCTGTTGATGGTACTATCTCTAAACTTGATGCCGAACTTGGCGAAAGGGTAGTGGGTACCCAACAGATGACAGGTACTGAGATATTAAGGGTGGCGAACCTGAACAATATGGAGGTTGAAGTTGATGTGAATGAGAACGACATCGTTAAGATCGATATTGGTGATGCTGCTAATATTGAGGTTGATGCCTATCTGAAAAGACAGTTTAAAGGGGTTGTTACAAGTATTTCGAACTCTGCAAGCAGTGAGCTTACTGCCGATCAGGTAACTAACTTTAAAGTTAAGGTAAGGATACTTAAAGAGTCTTATGAAGATATGACAAAAGGCAAGCCTGCTAATTATTCTCCTTTCAGGCCGGGAATGACAGCAACTGTAGATATTATTACTGAGAATAAGACAAATATACTAGCAGTGCCTATCAGTGCTGTAGTGGTAAAATCAGATACTACTGCCGTTAAGAAAGATGTGGTCGCAGAGCTGGAAGAAAAAGAGAAAGAGCAGAAAGAAGGCACTACAACTAAAAAACACGAGTGTGTTTTTGTAAAATCAGGTGATAAGGCTGTGCTTAAGCCAATTACTACAGGTATACAGGACGATACCAACATTGAGGTGGTAAAAGGCCTCAAAAAAGGAGATGAAGTTATTATTGGCCCTTATAATGTGGTCTCTAAAGAACTTGGTCCAAACGATAAGATTAGGGTAAAACCAAAAGACAAAGACACCAAATAAGCTATGGCTTTTATTTTAAATATTGAAACAGCTACTAAAAACTGCTCTGTTTGTCTGGCAAAAGACGGAATTGCGGTTGCAGTAGCTGAATATGCAGGAGAAGGCTATGCCCATGCTGAAAAATTACACGTTTTTATAGAGGAAGTACTTCAAAAGGGAGGTATTTCTTTTAAAGAGTTGTCAGGTATAGCCGTAAGTATGGGACCAGGTTCTTATACAGGGCTACGTATTGGAGTATCGGCAGCAAAAGGGTTATGCTATGCGTTAAATATACCTCTTATTGCTGTTGAGACCCTTGAATTGCTTGCAAGGAAGATTGTGGTAGAGTCTGGAGTAATAATTCCTATGATCGACGCCCGCCGTATGGAGGCTTATACTGCTGTTTTTGATAAAGAATATAATAAACTAAGGGATACTAAAGCCGAAATTATTACCGAAGAGTCTTTTGCTGAAACTGAAGGTATAATTCATCTTTTAGGAGATGGTGCGTCTAAATGCCGGGAAGTGCTTACATCAGAGCGTTTTGTTTATCATGATGCAATTTTATATCCTTCGGCACAAGAGATGGCGGCTCTTTCATATGAGAGCTATAAAAAAAGCGACACCGTAGATGTCGCTTATTTTGAACCATTTTATCTTAAAGATTTTATCGCTGGTAAGTAGGGTAAATTATAAACTGTTGTTTATATAAGCACCTACCTGCTCAAGATCAGCTTCTTTTTCAAGATCAAGCTTGTTCTTTTTTATGAAGTCAAGGATTTCTTTGCTTTTTGAAGGAACAAGTTTTGCAAGATCCTTTTTGCTTGAGAAAAACTCAGCATTCTGATCTTTTATTTTGATATAAAATTCATCATCAAGTTTCTTATAAGCAGCAGGTTTGTATGTTTGGTAGCTGCTTGCAGGGAAAACTTCAGGCTGAAGGAAGATTCTTTCTCTCTTAAAAATTTTCACACTAGGATTGTCGCTAACAAGACTTAGGTAACCCGTTTGGATTTCACCTTTTTCATTTCTATACTGCTCGTATGTATAAACATCGGCAGTTCCGGTAAAGGTAATAGTAACACCTGCTTGTTGCGGTAATATTTTTTCTGTTCCTGCAATGTGATCGCTTACCTGAAAATTATCTGCATAAGCATTATAACGTACAAGTACCGTATTGTCAAGGTTTGATACTTTGGCTGGCATGTATTTTTCATTAATAAACATTGAACCAGTAGCCGCCTGACTTTTCTCTTTCATTAGTGTAATCTGCCCTCCGCTTGTGTGAACGGGTGTTTGATTAACCTGTGCAGTCGCAATTACAGATGTAAGTGCAAATCCTGCAGCGTAAAATAGCTTTGAATTTTTCATTTTTGGATAATAATTTTTTGTGCAATTTTTTTAAATAGGAAGCAAATATAGTTTTTAATAGCAATAATTGCGATTTTTTTCACAGTAAATATGGCTGGTAAAAAGAATATTTAACACCTATAACGTATTAGTGCTTAAATTATTGTGGGCTATATCTTTTTTTGGCCGCCTTTAGAAGGGGAGTCATTTTGAGGAGCTGATATCTCAATTCCGTTTGACTCAAATGCAGATTTAATATTTTCATAAAAGCTGGAAACGACCGAAGTGTGGTTGCTTCTTTCTGACCATAACAGCACATTAAGAATAACAGCATTTTCTGCAAGGTCTTTTATATCAATGGCATGTGCCGGGCTTTTTAATATCCTGTTGTCTTTTTCGATAACGGAATTAATCACTTCTTTAACTTTCCCAAGATCGCTGTTATATCCTACAGTAAGCATTATTTCTGCACGTCGCAAAGGCTCCTGTGAAAAGTTTTTGATCGTGTTGTTAGATAAGGTGCCATTCGGTAAATAAACGATCTGATTATTGCTCGTTACGAGTTGGGTGCTGAATATCTGTATGCTTCTAACGGTTCCGCCCTGTCCCTGGGCTTCGATATAATCACCAACTCGGAAGGGTTTAAACAGGACTATCAGTAACCCACCTGCAAAATTTGATAAAGAACCCTGCAATGATAAGCCTACTGCGATACCAATTGTTCCTAAAAGTGCCATCAGTGATGTTGTTTGCACTCCAAGTTGATCAATGATTGAAATTATTAGAGTAACTCTAAATATCCAGGTACATACGTCTAATACAAATTTCAAAAAAGTTGGATCCATTTCCCTTGACATCATCAATCGGGTTATGATTTTCCTGAAAATTTTAATAAGTATAATTCCTATTACAAGAAAAGCTACAGCTCTTAATAAGTTTGGAATAAAGTTTATTACAGTTGTGGTTGCCCACTCTATAAAATAACCGGCTTTGTCGGTGTCTATAAATAACGGAATCATTATGGGTTTAATTCTTTTAAGGTTTCTTCAATAGTGTTTTTGGGAAGCCCACAGGCTTTATTCTGGCAAATATAAAACAGCTCTTCGTCCTGTACAAAACGATTTGCAAGGAATGGTATTGTGCTTTCCGATGTGCTGCCGGCAATAATTACGTGTGGAAGATATTGATTGTTTATCTGCTTAATATTTTCAGCTGCATTTATACCACAAACTGCCAGTTCTTTATTCTTGTTGGAAAGATCCAGCCATAAATTAAGCCAGTTTGAAAATGCTGACGGATAATCAAGATTCGGGATGATAAGATAAAGCATCTGTAATGCAACTTTTTCATAATAGCTGTTATCAAACAGGATGCTGAGTTTATACAACACATTTGCTATAACTGAATTAGAGGCAGGAATTACATTGTCTTCAGTTTCGAAATGATCAGCAATAAGTTGCTCTTCCCTTGATGATGTGTAGGCAAAGAATTGTTGCTGTTTATTGTAAAAATTCTCCAGGCAATAGTCAACAAGTTGCTTGGCGTAAAGCAGCCATTTTTCTTCCAAAGTAGCCTCATAAAGGGCAATAAAGGCCTCCGCCGTAAGGGCATAGTCTTCAAGAAAGCCATTAATTTTTGCGGTTCCGTTTTTGTAGGTTCTCCATAAATTCCCATCAGGATGCCAAAGCTTATCGCATATAAATGCAGCATTTCTTCGGGCAGTGATAATGTATTCTTCGTCGCCTAATGCTTTATACGCATCGGCATATCCTTTTAGCATCAGGGCGTTCCATGAAGTGAGTATCTTATCATCTAAACGCGGTTTTGATCGCTTTTCACGTTCGTTATAGAGTGTCTTTTCCCACTCTTGCTTCTTAGACAGTAATGTTTCCGCTGAAATCCCATTGGCTTCGGCAATGTTCTCAAGCGAATCATTCTGTATGAGTACAAAGTTTCCTTCTTCCCAATAGCCAAATTCATTTATGTTGAAAACCTTGGCGAAAAGCTCAAAATCATCTTTCAACAGATCTTTCAATTCCTGCTTTTGCCATACATAAAAGGCGCCTTCTTCAAGGTGTTCTTTTGCATTGAGGCTGTCAGCATCTAGGGCACTGTAAAAACCTCCACTATTGTCCAGAAGTTCTTTAGTAAGGAAACGGTGTGTTTTTTCAATTACCTCTTTGTAAAGCGGATTATGGGTTCGTTTATAAGCTTCTGCATAAAGGCTCATTAGTTGTCCGTTGTCATACAGCATTTTTTCAAAATGGGGAACATGCCATTTCATATCTACCGAATAACGGGAAAAGCCTCCGTCAACCGTATCGAAAAGGCCTCCCCACGCCATTCGCGTAAGGGTAATATCGACAAACTCAAGTATATCATCTCTCTTTTCCTGAAAACCATAACGCTGCAGGAACAGGTAATTGTTGGGCATCATAAATTTTGGGGCGCGTGCGTGCCCTCCAAATTCCCAGTCAAAGCTTTTTGCCCATTTTTCTATGAGCGGAGCTATGTTGTCAGGGTGTGTGATTTCTCCTGTTGTGTTTTCGGCTACTAAAACCAGCGATTGTATACCGCCTAATAGTTTCTCGGCATATTCGGTCATTTTTTTAGGTTCGGTTACAAACAAAAGCTGAAGCTGTTTCAGTGCATCCATCCATTCGTTTTTGCGGAAGTAGGTACCACCCCAAACCGGTCTGCCATCAGGTAACAACACAACATTCATAGGCCATCCGCCACGCCCGGTCATGATCTGAACCGCTTTCATATAAGTGGCATCCACATCAGGACGTTCCTCTCTGTCTACCTTTATCGAGACAAAATTCTGATTCATTATTTCAGCAACCTCTTCATCTTCAAAACTCTCATGCTCCATAACATGGCACCAGTGGCAGGCTGAGTAACCTACGCTCAGCACGATGAGTTTGTTATTAGTAGTTGCCTCCGTTAATGCGGCTTCATTCCAGGCTTTCCAGTGGATAGGGTTGTTAGCATGCTGAAGCAGGTAAGGGCTGGTCTCTAAATGCAGTTCGTTCATGATTTTTGGTAAAAATGATTTCCAAAATTACTAAAAGAAACGGGGGCTTCAAAGGTATTTGACAAAACAAAAGCAGTCTGCATCTATGATGTTAAAGGAGTATTAAAAATCTTAATTTTCATAGGGTTTTATGTTAAATTTGATAGAACAATGCTAGCCAGTAACCATCATGGAAAAATTAAAAAGACCGGTGTACCTTAAGCCGGAAGCTGATGATTTTTTTAAAAAGATGCGCAGGGAGGTAGAGGAAACGGTTTTACAAAACAAATCATTGCGCCGCTACAACATTATTAAATCCTTTGGGGTTTTAGCTCTCTATTTTGTTTTTTATGCCGGCATTCTTTTTTTAGGTAACAGTACCCCTTTACTATTCCTGTTTTATATTTTGTGTGGTGTAACCATGATTGTACTTTTTATAAATGCCTTTCATGATGCGGCTCATGGGGCGTTATTTAAAAAGCCGAAACACAATACTATGTTTACCTATGTGCTGGAGCTTTTTGGGAGCAACCGCTGGTTGTGGATACGTCGCCACATAAGCCTGCATCATGCCTATCCCAATGTGCAGGATTGGGATGTTGATATGAAACAAAGTGATATCGTCAGGATATTTCCAAACAGCCCGTTATTTAATTACCATAGATATCAGCATATTTACATGTGGTTAATATATCCGTTATATAGCCTAAACTGGCTTTACATAAGGGATTTTAAAGATTTTTTCGGTACAAAGAATAATTATGTAAAAAGAATAACAACGATTCCCAGGGTTGAAGTATACAGGCTTTTTATAACAAAGGCATTAAATCTCTTTTATTTACTGTTTGTGCCAATGGCGATACTGAATCAACCGTGGTATGTGGTGCTTGGTGGCTGGTTTGCTATGCATGTTTGCGCAAGTGTTGTAGGTGTTGTCGCCCTTGTTTCAACACATGTTGACGAACATGCCCATTTTCCGCAAACGGATGAAGATGGAAAACTGTCTTCTACGTGGGCTATGCACCAGATGATTGTCACTAAAGATTTTAGTGCTAATAGTCCTCTGGCTAATTTTTTATATGGCGGATTTACGCATCACGTGGCTCATCATCTTTTCCCGGGAGTAGGGCATACCTATTATCCTCACATAACACCAATTATTAAACGTTATGCCGAAGAATATGATCTTCCTTATACCAATTATCCTTTTTATGATGCGGTTCGCTCGCACTTCAGGATGCTTAAAAATAAGGGAGTTCAGGAAAATATATTAATGACGGGAGAGATATGACGTGGCGGCATCAAAAAAAATGATAAAAATATTTGAGAAACCAATTAGTTGCGTATATTTGCAACTGATTGGTTTCTTAATTTTGTGAAAGAGATATGAGAAGAGATGTTTTTCAGGCAATTGCCGACCCGACCCGACGCGCCATTATTGCTTTGATAGCGTTACAGGCTATGACACCTAATGCATTGGCTGAACATTTTGATATGAGCAGGCAGGCAGTTTCTAAGCATTTAAAGATACTCACGGAGTGCGAACTCATTAAGCAGGATCATAAAGGAAGAGAGATTTATTATCAGCTTGAAATTGATAAAATGAAAGAGATAGACAAATGGCTCGAACAATTCCGGAAGATTTGGGAAGATAAATTCAGTCAGCTGGATGATTTACTGAACAACCTAAAACAACAATAACATGAAAAACAACCTGCTGTTCGACTTTGTGGTCGATAAGGAGAAAAACACCCTGACAATTAAAAGGGAATTTGCAGCACCCAGGCAATTGGTATGGGATGCTCACACTAAAAGTGAGTTGCTTAATCAGTGGTTTGCCCCAAAGCCCATGACTACCAAAACCAAATCGATGGATTTTAGTGAGGGCGGGCACTGGGTATATGCCATGATAGAGCCCAACGGAACCGAATACTGGGGACGTATGGATTATATAAAGATCAATCCGATTGAATCCTACACGGGGCTTGATGGTTTTTGCGATAATACGGGCGAATTGAATCCTGATTTGCCGCGTGCATCATGGGATGTTCAGTTTAAGGATATGGGTGAGCATTCGATAGTGGAGAATGTGGTAACCTACAATTCGCTTAGTGATATCGAAACGATAATAAATATGGGTATGGAAGAAGGAATGAAATCTACCCTTGAAAGGCTTGATGATTTATTAGAAAAACTAACCAATTAATTATAACATGAAAAACAAGATCATTTTTGTAGTGAGCCTTCTTTTTGGGCTTATGTTTATTAATGCCGGATTGAATAAATTCTTTAACTACATGCCGGTGCCCGAAAATATGCCTGAAAGTCTGGTAAAGGCTATGACCGGTATGATGCAGGTGACCTGGCTGATGCCGCTGGTAGGTGTTGTAGAAGTTGTTGGCGGGATATTGTTCATTCTGCCTAAAACACGTGCATTTGGTGCTGTTGTGGTATTTCCGCTTATGGTGGGTATCATGCTTACCAATACGGTAACTGACACATCGGGTATGCCAATAGCTTTGGTTTTCTTTGCTATCAACTTATGGGTATTGTATGAAAACAGGGCGAAGTATGCTCCAATGTTCAAAGCATAATCATCAATCTTAAATAAATCTTATGAGTGCTAAAAAAATAACGGTTAGCGTAACTATCGCTGCCGACAAGGACAAGGTATGGGATTACTATACCAATCCGAAACATATAGTAAACTGGAATTTCGCTTCAGACGACTGGCATTGCCCGAGTGCTGAAAACGATATGAGGGCAGGAGGAAAGTATTCTTCGCGAATGGAAGCTAAAGACGGAAGTTTTGGTTTTGATTTTGAGGCAATATATGATGAAGTGGTTGACAATAATCGTATCATTTACACCATTGCCGATGGAAGGAAAGTAATGGTTGGTTTTCAGGAAAAAGATGGAAAGACCGATGTTGAAGTTGTGTTTGAAGCAGAAAGCCAAAACCCTGTAGAAATGCAAAAAGGTGGCTGGCAGGCTATTTTAGACAACTTTAAAAAGTATGCTGAAAGCCTGTAATCCCTAATTGAATATATCAGACTGCCTGGGTAAACTCCGGGCAGTCTATTCTTAGATCGGAAGTGTGAAGCGGTTGCCTTAGCAGGTTACAATAGTATTCCTCATTTTTATGCTCAAAGTGTTTGCAGTTGCTGCAGGAACGCTGAATGCTTATAACATCCTGCCTGTTGAGTACAGTGATGAGTGTAGAAATTGAATTCCATACAATCTCTTTATCCGTCTGGCTTATACCGGCCAGTATACGGCTTACAGGATCGGTAAAATCTTCAGCCCCTTTTACTATCTGTTTTCCCTTATCAGTTATTTTTAGATGAAAACTGCGTGAATCGATGGTGTCGATGATCTTTTCTGCCAGTTTTTTTTGCTCCAGACTTTTTACAGCATCACTAACAGTAGGCTTTGTGATGTTGAATTCTTTTGCCAGATAGCTTACCGTATTTTTCTCTGCCGAATGGTATTGGATGAATATCAATATCTGTATCTGTATGGGGCTCAGTCCCGATTCTTTTGCCTTTTCCCACAACAATACCTTAAATACATGCGATAGTCTTTCCAGTCCGGCAACTATTTTGTTGTCAGTGCTTTCGTTTTGTATGTTAAGGTTGAATATCGACATTTTATAATGATTCGAAATGATTGAGTATGCTATACATATGCTCATTGCTTTCGCCTATGAGTGTCTGCTTTCCAGCTATGGTTCCTTCAGTTTGGGTATAGGCTGAGCCATCAATATCTTCTTTACCAAAAGTAAGCATTTGCAGTAAAGAATCGCGGGTAACTTCAAAATGAAATTGCAGGCCCAAAACCCTGTTACCATAAAGAAATGCCTGATTTTTGCAGGCTTCGCTGGATGCTAATAGAGCAGCGCCTTTGGGAAGGTCGAACGTTTCACCATGCCAGTGAAATACATCAAACGGTTTGTTATTTTCAAAAAGCAGATTTTTAGTGCTATCAGGATTATGAATAGGAAACCATCCAATTTCTTTATGGGTATTGGCATAAACCTGTGCACCAAGCACAGAAGCTATCAGTTGCGAGCCTAAGCAGATGCCTATTACAGTTTTGCCGGCAGTAATAGCGTTGGCTATAAATTGCTTCTCGGGGATTATCCAGCTTATTTTTTTATCGTCATTGGCACTCATAGGCCCTCCCATAATGATAAGCCAGTCAATTTCCTGAATATCAGGAAAGGTTTCACCTTTGTATAATTGGGTAGAAGTTAGTGTATGGCCTTTTTCATTTGTCCATTGCTCAATACATCCCGGGCCTTCGAAATCGACGTGCTGAAGATAATGAATGCGTAACTGTTTCATTTTATTGTTTTGTTTTCGTTCCAGTAATAGCTGTCCGGATATATTCTGTCACCAAAGATAGCGGTTCCAACCCTTACAATGGTTGCGCCTTCTTCGATTGCTGTTTCAAAATCATGGCTCATTCCCATTGAAAGTTCTTTTAAATCAAAATTTGCAAGGCCAAGTTCCTGTATCTCGAGTTGTTTTTGTTTGAGTAGCCTGAAAGAAGGGCGAACTTTTTCCATTTCGGCACTAAATAAGCCAATAGTCATAAGTCCCTTTACTTTTAAGGTATCATATTTCGCTATTTCTTTGGCAAGGCTAATGGCACTTTCAGGGCTTATCCCGAACTTACTTTCTTCGTATGACGTATTGATCTGCATGAAAATATCAAGATTGCGGCCTTCCTGCTGAAGCCTTTGGTCAAGTTTCTGAACTAGATCAAGGCGATCTACAGATTGTATGCAGTCGGCATATTTAATTACGTCTTTTATTTTGTTGGTTTGTAAATGGCCTATAAAATGAAATTCGGCATTCCTTCCTGAAAGATAATCATATTTTGCTTTAAGTTCCTGAACCTTGTTTTCGCCAATAAGGGTCTTATCAGAACCTAATGCAAGTGCAATGGTTTCTGCCGGCACGGTTTTAACAGCTAAGAGCAGTTTGATATCTTCAGGATTTCTGTCTGAGGATATCGCTACTCTCTCCATTCGTGCCTTTATGGTTTGTATGTTGGCTTCTATGTTACTCACAGCCTTCCATTTCAATTATGTAGTATCCTTTCGCTATTATAGCCTCTTCTATTGCTGGGGTGGCTTTTTCGATGTGGCAAAAATTACACTCCCTGGCACTTAATGTGCTTCCTTCCTGTTGTTTTGCCTTTAGATAATCTTTCCCGAAACCATAAATTGTTTCAAGGTCAGTGATATCATCCGGAGCAAGAATATCAAAATGCATTTCCTGTCCGTTCTTTTTGGTTACATAGGTATCCCATACTGCTACTTTCATGATATTTGTTTTTTAAATTGTTGCTGGAAGAAACAGTGGCGTTATGGTTGCCACTGTTTCGTGAAAAAATACTAACTAAAACGGATTAAGCCTTAACTTCTTCCATTGAAGCTCCAAAGTTGATGTGTAGCACATTTCCGTTCGGAGTAACTAATGCCGGAACTGATTTAACACCTGCTTCTTCTGCTTCAGCGATTCTTTCTTTTGCACCTCCTAAGTGAACTACTTCTACATTAGATTCTCCTAAAAGTGTTACGATGTCATGTTCTGCACTTACGCACACGGGGCAACCTGCGTGATAAAAAATTGATTTTGCCATTTTAAATTCTGTTAAATTGTTTAGCTTTATTGCTGAGACAAACTTAGTAAGGAATCCTAACTAAATGAATATTGTTCAATCGAATTTTCTTATTATAGCATCAGGAGTGTTTATAGTTGTGCTTTATAATTTAATTTTATAATATGTAAAAATTATTAATTTGATTTATAATCAATATGGGAGTAAGTTTGCTCTGTAATTAAAATGATTATAAAACTTTAATATCTAGAAATTATGAAAGCGAATTTTTCAATTCAAAAAATTAAAAGTGTAGTATTCACTTTTTTGGCAGTGACAGTTTTTGGCGTGTTTAATGTAAATGCACAAAAAATACAACCCATTAAAAATGTTGTATTGGTACATGGGGCATTTGCCGATGGCTCAGGGTATAATGCTGTTTATGATATTCTTGCAAAAAAAGGATACAATGTTACCGTGGTACAGAATCCTTTGAGTGCACTAGAGGACGATGTTAAAGCTACCGTAGCGGCTTTAGACAGGCAGAATGGTCCAACAGTATTAGTAGGGCATTCATACGGAGGATCTGTAATAACACAGGCGGGTAACCACAAAAATGTAGCAGCACTGGTTTATATTGCAGCCTTTATGCCTGACAAAGGAGAGTCTGCACTCGACTGGGCGCAGTCAATGCCTCCGGCTCCTGAAAATGGTATTTTGGCACCTGACGAAAAAGGAGTGTTGTATTACGATAAAGCTAAATATCATGCAGGTTTTTGTGCTGACATTCCTAAGGAAAAAGCAGATTTTATGTATGCTTCACAAGGGATGTTCTATGCTCAGGCTATTGCAGCTAAAATTACCGATGCTGCGTGGAAAACAAAACCATCTTATGGTATAGTGGCAACTCAGGATAGAGCAATACTTCCGGAAATTCAGCGAAATATGTATAAAAAAGCAAATGCTAAGATTACTGAAATAAAAGGAAGCCACGTAGTATTTATGTCTCAGCCGCAAGCTGTAGCGGATGTAATAATAAAAGCTTCTGTAGAAAACGTAAAACGATAATCAAAATGAAATCAATCCGCCTTTTTTTACTGATATTTATGTTACTTGGGACTAAAAGTTCTTTTGCCCAGACATCACCTGATGATAAATTTGAGAGATTAGGCATAAAGCTGCCATTAACAGGCAATGCTAATCAATATGTAAATATGAGAAGGGTAGGCAACATTATCTATCTTTCGGGAAAAGGGCCTTTAAAACCCGATGGCAGTTATATTAAGGGTAAACTTGGGGTTTCTCTGGATGTTAAGCAGGGAGCAGAGGCGGCAAGACTTTGTGCCATTCATCAACTGGCCATCCTAAAAGCCGAACTTGGGAGTCTGTCAAAAATTAAACAGGTTATCAAGGTAACGGGCTTTGTAAACAGTAGTGCTGATTTTACGGAACAGCCACAGGTAATTGACGGATTCTCGCAACTACTGAATGATGTCTTAGGTGAATCGGGCAAGCATGCCAGAAGTGCTGTAGGTGTAAATTCCCTTCCCTTTGGCTGGGCGGTTGAAGTCGAGATGATCGTTGAGGTAGAAGCGGATTGATAACACAGGGGCTGTATACATAAATAAAAAAACCATCTGCCACTGCGGATGGTTTTTTGTGGTACCTCCAGTATTAGTAGTAATTGGCTGTATGTACTTTCATGTCGCATTGTATTTAGTTTTATAAAGAATTCACAATTGAAATAACATCGATATACACTTACACAGATGTATAAATATTTGACCATTTACTGCGTAAACGAAAATTATATGTCGTATTAATAATTGTTATATATTTGGTTTAACCCAACCTTATCAATTATTATGAACTACATTATCTCTCAACTTAATAGAAAGATTGATTTATTGCGTGCTACAAAAAATAATTCAGAGCTGAAGACACACTATCAAGCAAAACTTGAGCTCTATTTGAATTTTATATTAGGGTATTTGTGGAATAAAAATTTAGATTCTATAGCTGATGAGGATAGAGAATATGTAATTAATACTGTTATAAAGCCATCAATCGGGAGCATAGTACTAACTGCGCGCAGATTAGATATTAATTCGGAGTTATTTGGTAATAAAAGCCTAAAAGCCTTTGTTCAAGCTCTCAACGATTACCCAAAAATTAGAAATGAAAGGATTGGTCATGGATTTTCATTTGAGGATGATGTTGAAAATTTCTTGGAATCTTTTGAAGATTTAATAGACAAAATTGAAGAATCGATTAATAATGTTATAGTTGATGATCTTGATTTAATTGTGGTAAATTCAAAAGATGAAAAAATTTATCAAGGTATTTCATTTAAATCTAATGGAGCTGATTATGTAGCGTGGTCATGTCCATCTGAGGTTCAGGATTTTGAATTAAATAGTTTATATATCTATTCTGGGCAACATGGTTACAATAGGATATCTCCGTTTGTTCACATTGAAAATGAGAATGAATTTTACATGTTTTGTGCAATTGAGGAAAAGCTAACAGGTAGAGTAAAATTTAATAGATTAATAAGAACTGGAAAACTAACTAAAGAATTTGGTGAATTTGCTACTATAAATGTTTCAAGCGACAGAAATAAAAGGCGAGCTCCTAACGGTACAATAATTAATCAGTACGAGAAAAATTATAAAAAATACATAGATGTTGGTTATACAGATCAAATAATAAAATTTGTAACTAAAAACACTTCTTCTGTATTTGCAACATTGTGGGGACACGGTGGAATTGGTAAAACGGCTTCAATTCAAAATGCATGTGAAATACTTGCTAATCAAGAATATAAAAAGTTTGACTATATCGTTTTTTTGTCAGCAAAAGACAGATATTACAATTATTATAAAGGTGAAATTCAGAAGATTAAAGGTAATATTACATCGCTATATCAAATTGTAGAATATTTAAATCTACTTCTATTTGACGATAAAAAATTTGATGTTGAAAGAATTTTAGCAATTGAATCGAAATTGCTATTGGTTATTGACGATTTCGAAACATTTTCAAAAGAAGAAAAGGGTAAGATCATTGATTTTATTAAAAAATTAAATATCAATTTTCATAAGGTTATATTAACTACTCGATCTGCAACACTCATAACTGGCGAGGAGATTGAAACTAATGAATTAGATGAACAACAAACTATAAAATTTTTAATTGAATCAATTACTAATGAAATTCCTACTTTTAATGTAAAGCCAGAAATTAAAAATTTTAACAAAAACTCAAAGGCAATTCATCAGATTACTTCCGGGCGTCCATTGTTTATTCTGCAATTTGCCATATTAATGGTTCAAAAGGGTTCTTTGTCTGAAACCTTAACTGTAGACATAAAAACAACTGAGCAAGCTAAAAACTTCTTATATGATAGAATTTATGATTATCTGTCAATTGGGGCAAAGAATATGTTTTTAGCAATTAGTCTACTTGTTGATAAGGATGACCTAACAGGACTTATATCAAGTTTGAAATTTGTTCTCAATAAGGAGGATAATGAGGACGATTTTGACACATGTATTGATGAGTTGGTTAAACTTAAAATAATAACTAAAGAGGATAATGATTTCTATAAAGTCTACTCTCCAGAAATATTGAGTATTATGCATAAATATTATACCAATAAAGGGCCGGAGTTTGATGGGCAAATTACTAATAGATTTTTGTTAATAAATAATGAAGGCGCGACAGATACAGATTTTGCGTTACTTCAAGTAGCTGACTCAAGTAGGTTAATATCGTCTGAATCAGAGGTAGAGCAGAAATATAGATACATCTTAAACAGACATAAAACCTCTTTAAAGGTAAAGCTAACTGCTATAACTAATTTGTCAAACTACTTATATAGTCAAAAAAGTAAACTTGAGAAGACATTAAAGTTAATAAATGACTATGAACATGTATTTAATTCATCTCCAGAGTATATAATATTAAGATCAAAGTATCATTGGGCAAGTGGAACAATGGAATTACGATACAAATCTGTTCAAATAATAACTGAATATCTAAGTACAAAACCGCATCTAAAAGAGAGCCTTTTTTTAGAATTGTTGGGAACATTGATGACCTATACTACTAATATACTTGTAAATGAACGTGAACAATTAAAAGAGAAGAAACGGTTTAGTGAAGTTTCTGTTAAAGAATATAAATTAATCTTGGCTGAGCAAAGCGAGAGATTCTATGAAATTTATAGATATCCAGGTCTTAAGTTATACAATATAGTTAAAGGATTAGACTTAGCGAAACTAACACCTAATTGCAGAAATTATGTACTTGATGGCTTGACACATTTTTCGGAAGTTTGCATCAGAATAAATAAGAGAGATATTGTTAAAGAAATTTCGAGTAAAGTGTTCACAGAACTTTCAGAAAATTATCATATACCCTTTAAATTAAAATTACAAAAAGTTGACTATATAGAGACCGGATCGTCTTTGTATTCAACTAACAATTTATTAGAGGGCCACAGGGAATCAGATTTGTCTCTTAAATTGAAACAAGCTATAAGTAACCGTAAATAAGATATTGGTCATGTAAGTAATTGAGTAATTCGTCTCTTAAAATAGAAGTAATTACGTGTAAATCAGTTGGGCAATTTTATCTAACAAAATGTACTTATCAAATGCTTGTTAATTAGATTGCGTAAAAAGTGTATTTTAGTAGTGTAATTACGCAAAATTTCACGATCTCTTTTTGGTTTCTACTTTCGCACCATAATCTTAAAAAATGAATTATGGTAAACGACTTAAAAAAACAACTATTAGAGAATAGTAATAATGGTTTAGATTTCTTTAGAATTTATTTTGGCGCTGACCTTCAGCTATCAACACCAAAACGTTTTGGAAATATTAAGAGTCCGTTTTACAACGATAATAATGGAAGCTTTTCTATATACCAGAAAGAAAACGGTAGATGGTACTTTCATGATCATGGTAATCCATATTATCTTGGAGACTGTTTCGACTTCTATGCTTTTGTGTATAAGCTTGATATTCAAAAGGATTTTCCTGAGATTTTACGCAGAATGGAGAAGGTGTTACAAGACGGCATTTCTCAAGTCGCTGAAATGTCTTCAACAAATGGCTTAGTTGATATTTCAGATGTCAGTAGTGTTGAGGTGCACAAAGTCCCGATGAGTGACAGGGCGAAAGAATTCTGGAAAGCCTTCGGCATAACAGAAGGTATTTTGAGAATTAATCGTGTAATGCAGATAAACGGATACACGACAACATTCAATGATGGCACTACAAAAGATACATGGCAGGAAGATATGGTCTTTGCTTATGATATGGACGGTTATTATAAAATCTACTATCCTAAGACAGAAACAAGAGAAAAGAAGTTTTTTACTTATAAGTGCAAAGGGAAAAGAGAGCATATCTTCGGGAGGCGTTTTCAAAATCAAAGTGATGTTTTGTTTTTAACGGGAGGAGAAAAGGATGTCATGACCTTGCACAGTTTGGGCTATCAGGCAATCTGTTTAGGGAGTGAAAATGCACAGCCGAGCAGGAGGCTTGCCAAGGATCTATTTGAGGAAGATGTTAAGGTAGTGGTTTTATATGATAACGATGATGCTGGCAGAGATGGTGCAGAAAAAATCTCGAAATTGTATTCTTGGCAAATTGCCGACATTTCTACAATTATAGAACAGGGATATGAAGTAAAAGATATTTCCGATTATGTTAAGCTTGGTTTGCCAATAGAAAAGTTGAAATCTTTATTAGATCAGTTTGAGGATTGCTCAAGCGAAGAAACCGAAGAATTCCAACAAACCGAATTACAAGAGAGTTGTTTAGAAGAGTTGAATGAAGTAAAGCAGTTCAATGCGGATTACATACCTGAATTTGTATACGAAAACCTACCTCAAAGCCTTAAAGAGGTGGTATGTAAGTTTGATAAAACAAGAAGGGATTTGCTGCTGATAGGAAGCCTCGGGGTTTTAAGCAACATAATAAGAGCAACAGGAGTGTACGACCATAAAGTGGTTTATCCTAACCTGTTTGTATTTGTTAGTGCACCTGCTTCTACAGGTAAAGGTGACCTTATATGGGCAAAGCGGTTAGGAGATGCGATAAACAAAAAGTTTGACAAGGAGTATAACTCGGCTTACAGGTCTTACTTGGAAGACAAGAAGGGTGAATCTAAACCGTACAAAAAAAGGCTTTTTGTCTCGGGGAATGCAAGCTATTCCGCTCTGCTGCAACAATTGTTTGTTAATGGTGGCGAAGGAGTAATGTTCGAGACTGAAGCCGATACTTTGAATACTGCTTTGGAAAAGGAGTGGGGTAATTATTCGGATGTTATGAGAAGGGTGTTTGAATTCGAGGTCATAAGTAGGCTAAGGAAAGATGAAGAAGAGTGCATTGATATTGAGAACCCTCGGCTTTCGATAGTGTTGACAGGAACTAAAGACCAATTGATAAAACTCATACCAACACCCGAAAACGGACTGTTCAGCAGATTTATCTTTATCGATCTGCCGCAGACTTTAGTATGGCGAAATCCTTTTGAAAGTAGGGAGGACTATGGAGCATATTATTCATCCTTATCTGAGAAATTCCTTAAGTATTATGAACATACAAGAACTACAGAGTTCAGCTTCAGTTTGTCTGACAACCAAATACCTGTTTTTAATAAACTTCATAGTGATAAGCAAGAACATGATAACGTAATGTTAGGATCACAGATTATTGCTTCTGTAAGACGAATGGGAGCTATTCACTTCCGTTTGGCGATGTTGTTAAGTACACTTAGGATGCTTGATGAAGGTAAAAAACTCAATAATGTCTTATGTAGTGATACCGATTTTGAAGTTTCAACGGAACTTGTTAAATTTTTCGCCAAGCATACAGAGAAAATTTATAGCCAATTACCTAAAAAAATAATAGAACATCCCAAACTGACAACTCAGATTGTTCAGTTTTATGAGAACTTGAAGGACGAGTTTACCTCAAAAGATCTTATATCCGTAGGGGAACAAATGGGAATTGCTAAAAGCACCTACGAGGCACATGTTAGAAAACTTATTAAAATCAAGCGCGTCGAACGATTAAAACAAGGATTGTATAGAAAGATACAGAAAGACCAGTAAAACGTTATTCAAACATGTTTTTTAGCTGTTCAATTTCGCTTATGCTTATACGCATCTCGGAAGAAATTTTAGTATCTGAGTACCCTATTTGTTTAAGAAGTAGATAGCCATAGAAATTAGCTACAGCATGTTGATAGTTGGTTTCTGTAAAAAAGTCGCTTTGATCTATAGCCATGATAAATTAATTTTTGGTAACATTACACCCTTAGTTTAGAATATTTACCGTTGGCAGAGTATTTATTAAGGGTGTATTTTGCATCGGTGCCAACCCATTCTGGGAATAGAGGTTATGTTGTATTTCTTTTTAAGCTATAGCTGCAGTTTCTTTGAGTGCCTTCCTCTATAAACAAAAGACACTGAAAGTAAACTTTATTAATCAGTTGTTGTGAAGGTATATGCTATTGTTCCTACTTGTTGTTCATTTGAATTGTATAACGGTTCCCAACTCGTACGAAGCGCCGCTAATTTAGCTTCTTCCATAAGGCATTCCTCAAAATTAGTTGTGCCTTTGCTGCCTGCGGTAGCTTCAATTACTTTACCCGAGCTATCTACAATAACAGAGACTACTACAATTCCATATTCATTACATTTATATTTAGGTTTTGGCCGCACGACTATCTTTCTGCTTCTATCAATTTTTGCGAGTATGGTGTCTTTGGATTTGACAGCTCCAGTTCCGGCTCCGGCTCCTTTTTCTGTTTTATTTTGTTTGATTTCAGCCTCCATTTTACGTATGTCTTGCTCATAATTTTGGTCGCTCGACATTACGTTTTTTATCAGCTCTTGGCTTCTTTTCTTTTCAATTAGTTTTTTTTCTGCAAAAAACTTTTGTTGTGTTTTTTTATCCCATTCATTTATATCCGTTTTATAGTAATCTACGCATGCAATGCTATTGTTATTTAGATGAAATTTATAATAATAAGCAAAGCTATCATCGAAGTACATATCATCAATTTGGTGGGGTGCATAAATTTCTCTATACTTCCTTTTGATTGTATCTAAGTTAATAGTTTCGAACTCCTTGATAGTATGGTGCAGGATACCATTTTTTATTATATATCGTTCACAATAGTCAGCTTTCATCCTAAAGTCTATTAGATATTGGTTCTGGTAACATTGCGATACTTCTATCAATTGACCATTAATATATTTTGAATCCCAAGTCCAATAGGGTTCCGATACTTTTTTTAATGGATTAGATTTGTTTTGTGTGCTTGTACTCCACTCAACTACCGTTTTGACATAACGTGCTTCTTGACCGATTTTTATTGATTGACCATGAATAGTGGTACTGATTACCAGGAGTAAAAAGAAGAAGATTTTTTTCATATCTAATGGATCTGCCAGTTCCAAAGCAGATATTAGTTAATGAAAAAAGCGTGGAACTGTAGCTTTTCGCATCTGAGGTACCGCCAAGCACCCTGCACACAAATAAACTAAGCCCACGCCGAGCGTGAGCGACAGTCTATTTAACTTGTGTGCATCTATAAATTGGCGGTTTTCAGATACAAGATTAAATAGCTAACGCTATAATATTTTCGATATGTTCGTGGTAAAATTACGAAAAGCCTTTCAATCTAACTAAATGAAATAGAAAAAGGATAGCAATTGCTATCTTTAAGGTAATTCTGTATTTATGCTACGCCGATTTTTTAAAGTACTCTAAGAATCGCATGGCATTTTCTTCCTTGGAAATTTTTATGTACGTCATAAATGATTTTTCGGTTGAGTGACCTGTTAATTGCATTATCATAGGGGAAGGTATGCCTCGCTTAAACATATTAGTAGCGAAACTTCTCCTCGCTGTATGTGTAGAAATCATTTCCCATTTTCTGAAGGTTTGCTTTATGGTTTTATTTCCACTGGTATAGGACTTTTGGATTACTTCATCAAACCCTGCGATTTGCATTATTACCTTCAGATATTCGTTCATCTTTTGATTACAGTACGCTTTAGGGAGCTTGCCCTCATACTTTTCGATTATTTCAATAACATCAGGTAACACAGGGATGATAACGTCGGTACCTGTTTTTTGTGTCCTAATCTTAATCCTGTCCTCTATAATGTTTTCGGGAGCAAGCTTTGAAAAGTCGCTGAATCGTAAACCTGTATAGCATGCGATAATGAACAGGTCTCGTACATGCGTCAGTTTTTTGCTGTATGAAAGATCAAGGTTTTTGACCCTGGCCAATTCTTCTTCGCTAAGATATATATTGTATACATCTTCTCTTAATGCTTTAAAGTCTTTACTCTTATAAGACATATAGGTGTTTAGACCTCTTTCTGTAGCTGAGTTGAGAATCGATTTCAGAACCTTTATTACTTTGCCGAACCCATTATTGCCTAAACCCTTATAGCCTGTATAGTAATCGAAAAATTTATAGTAAAATGATAAGTTGAAACTACTCCAGTTGAGGGTTGTTTTTTCAAATGCTTCAAATCCTTTTAGGTTATTAATGATATTGTTATAGCAACGTAGCGTATTTGGGTTAAGCTTTACCTTAGCCTCTCTTAGGTATTCCTCTACGAATTCCCAGAACGGCAGTTCTACTTTTGCTTTTTTGGTTGCTTTCTCGTCGCTATGAAGGTTTTTTACATAGTCACAAGTGGGGTTGATGTCATTCGCCAATGCGGAGTTAATGATGTCTTCAATTTTCTGACGCTGAACCGACAATAAAACATTCAGCTTGATATAGCCGAGAAATGCCTTTTTAATACATTGGTTTTTTTTATCCAAAAATTGTGGGTCAATATTTTTTCCGGTGAAAAAATGAGTTGTTTTAGCTTGATGTGTGTATCTGAACATCAACATTGATTGATTACTATCACACGACATTTGTGAGTGTGATTTTTTACAAATAAGTTTTAATGTAGCCATTCTTTAATTACGATTAAATTATTTAGGCGGGAAGATCCCCAAATATTGATGGCAAAAATTCATTTTCTAAAAATGGTTAGGATAGCTCCCTAACTGAGGCTTTTGAAGAAGTGCTCTACTTCGGATTGTCGGAAGCGTACAGATCCGTCGATGTTGAGAACAGGGAAGTTTGGATGTTTCTTTCGCAACTTGTTGATATGCGATTTTGAGACTTTTAGAGCTGAAGCTAACTCATCGGTTGTAAGTAAGGGTAAGCTACTATCATCCTGTTTTGGTAATTTCATTAGCTCTTTCACCGAGCCTGAAACTTCTTTAGCAAGAAGTGTGATGAGCTCAGAGATAAATGTCGCTAAATGGTAATTGATTTTTTCATCCATATGGTTGTTGTTTTAATTTATGGGACAAACTTATGGAGTTAGAACAGGGTGAAATAATGTGCATGAAATATTGATATTATTACATTAATTACGCTTTTCTAATATTTCGGCTAACTATTTCTATGTACTCGTCTACAGTAAGTGGTTTTTTAGCATTCAACTTAGCGTAATTTTCTCGAATTTGAGGAAAAGCTAAGAACATCATCATTGCAAAATTGGTTTTTTTGGTAGCAATCCGATAGTCACGTATATTGGTTCGGAAATTGATATGCAATTGCTCTTTTTCTTCAAGCAATTTTACAAACTCAGGTTTAATTTCATCCTTACTTGTTCTTTCATCCTCAATCTTGATTTTGATTTGCCTCAAATTTTCTTTTGCCTTTTCCTTCATGTATCTCAGGTCTCTTTTATAAAGTGAGTAAAGCTGATAAAAAGCTTTAAAGATTTCATCACTTTTTGTAAAATGTATATGTAGCATTTGAGCATTGTGGTCTATGAAGCGGGATTGAAAAAAATTCTCAATTAACTGTTGTGTTACCCTGTCCTGAAATATATTTTTGAATATAGAGGTTACGGCAATCCTAAATTTTTCCTTTTCAACGCTCTGTTGATCATATGGAAGCTTCGCAAATGAAGTAAGCTTGCTGTTTAATCCTGCTTCCGAAAAATTAACCTTAATTTCGGATTTTAGATTGGAGGTTGCTTTCCTTTTATATTCGCTTAAGTGCTTATCGCAAATTTTCATAATTTCAATTTGATACTTTTCGAGTTGCCCTCGCTTTGCAATAATTTGTTCGAAATCTTCGAAATCTTCTATTTCTTTGAGCTTAATACAAAAAATAGATCTACTGTTGGCTTTGTTGAAATATTGTTTCAAATAATACAGAAAGATATATTTTTCATGAGCATCATATTTATCGCCTGAAATAATCTCATTAAGCTTTAAAGCAACTTTTGATTGTTTTATGCTGAAATTGGTAAATATTTTCAATGCCGAAAATACTTTTACAACCGATACCGGGCTTAAGTCAATAAGGAGAGGTTCAATTCTGCTATGAGCCATATATTATGTTTTAAGCAAAATTAAAATTTGCAGGCAAATGGACCTGTTTTTAATGGATAAATTAACCATAAGCAGGACCTGTAGTATTTCGACAGTAGGTAATTATCAATAAGTCAGTTAGTAAAAATTACTTTGTGTGATACAGAGTGTATCACATAATGAAAATTCCTATATATTTGAGTGAATCATTTTTACTATAATCATGAACATAAAAAATATTACAATACATAATTTTCGAAATTTCCGAAGTTTTGAGATAGATTTTTCCGAAGGCTTTCAAACAATTATAGGTGAAAATAATATTGGAAAAAGTAATCTTTATTGGGCAATACGGTTAGTTTTAGATAAGGACTTGTCTTATAACGCAAGGAATTTAGAGTTAAAAGACTTTAATGGATTTAGAAACGCAGTAACACTATTTGATCATATAATTATAAGTATTGAGCTTTTTAGCAAAGAGTTATCAAATTTCCCGACTTTTCATGCATTAAAAACAAGTGAAACAACGGCTCGGGTAACATATGTATTTGCTCATAAGCACATTTTTAATCCTGAAGATGAAGTTCCTCAAGACATAGATTTAAAGGATTTTAGCTGGAGGTTGTTTGGAGGCGGATCCTCAGTTGATCTTGTAAATATTTTAAAACTTGATAAAATTTCTTTCAGAGATTTAGAAGGTATTAATCTATATTATATAAATGCATTTCGTAATATCAACTCTGATTTACAAGGTAGCACCAAATCACTTTTGAGTAAATATTGTCAATCGAGGGAAAATTCCGAAGCGGAATTGCAGAGTGTAAAGACTATTCTTAAGTCGTCGTCAAATGATTTAAATCAGTTGCCTTTCGTTCCTGAAATAGCCAACAATATCCAGCGGAAGGGTTTAGATATTGCAGGTGGTTATTTTTCTTTTCCAATTTCTATCAGTTTTCTATCAAATTATGATACAGACGCCTGGTCTCTATTGAATATATTTTTTAATCCAAGTAACGATACTAATGTGCCTGTAAATATTCTTGGATTAGGTCAGAAAAATATTTTATACTTAAGTATGTTTATAGCTGAACTTGAGAATTCAAGCAGTAAATTTGAAGTTAATATATTGCTGATAGAAGAGCCTGAAGCACATCTGCATCCTCAACTTCAGAAAATTCTATTTTCTAACCTAAACAATTTAAAAACTACGCAGGTATTTCTAACCTCACATTCAACACATATAGCAAGCGATTGCGATTATAAAAATTTAAATATCCTATATAAAAATCAAGTTAAGGATATTAAATCTTTTTGTCCATTTAAGAAAAGCTTATTAACAGGTAGAGAAAATTTGCTTCTTAAAAGATATTTGGATGCTACAAGAAGCGAACTCTTCTTTGCCTCGGCTATAATTTTTGTTGAGGGGGTGGGAGAGCAATTTATAATACCTTCCATAGCGAAAGCAGTTTATAAAATACATTTAACAGAGAATAATATTTCAGTAATTCCAATACATAGTAGGTATTTTGATCCTTTTATGAAATTGGTACAAGATGATAATTTAGAGATTCCCGCAGTAGTAATCATTGATGGTGATGCAGATGAATTGGATCCTGATTCAGATTACACTACATCAGTTTTAAATGCTAAAAACTTAGAGGTAAAAGATAGAGTAGTTGTTTGCGTTGGAAAACAAACATTAGAAATTGATTTGTTTCCAAACCCTAACACAAATTTGGAGTATTTAAAAACTTGTTTTGAAAATTTGGGACATAAAAAATCATTTGAAAACTTATTAGAAGCTACAGAGGGTGGCCCTGAACTATGGGGCGTAGAGTTGTTAAGGAGAATTAATACAGTTGTGAAAAAAGGTAGATTCGCACAAGAGCTTAGTTTATTAATTGATGAAAACTTTATAGTTCCTGATTATATAAAAGATGCAATCTTTCATGTTACACATAAGAAAACTGTAAATGTTGAAAATGCTAAATAAAATACAGAAAAGAATAGTTTTCGAGATGCCTTTCAATACGATTGTAAGTGCTTCGCCAGGCACAGGAAAAACTAAAACTTTAGTGGCGAGAGCTGAGCATAAATTAGGCACTATTCCAAAACATAAATATTTAGCTTTAATTACTTACACGAATGCAGGAGCAGACGAAATTGAATCAAGATTAATAAGTCATATTGACAATGTCTTTATTGGCACTATACATAGATTTTGTTTGGAATATATATTACGTCCTTTCGGATGGATATATAATTATGATCCACCAAAAGTTATAAGTTTTGATGATTTAAATCAGTTTGTTGAAACTATTCAAGAGTTAGATTTGGGAAATAGTCCTATTGATGAATTAGGTAAAATTAAGAGGCGCTTAAATGGAGAAATTGATTACGATATAGATTGGCCTCATAGCGTTACGTTGGATTCAATTTCAGAGCTTTATTTCAATTATTTATCAACGAGAAAGCTGATCGATTTTAATGAGATACTTTACAGAGCATATAAAATTGTCTCTGAAAACAGCTTTGTGGCGAATTCATTAGCAAATAAGTTTTATGAGATTTCAATCGATGAATTTCAAGATACAAATATCTTTCAATATGAAATTTTTAGATTAATAAATGAATATGGGATTAGTACTTTCTTTATGGTTGGTGATGAAAAGCAAAGGATATATGGCTTTGCAGGAGCGATTGAAAGTGCTTTTGAAAAAGCTTCTATTGATTTTGGTGCTGAAATTGAAGTTTTAGAAGCAACATATAGATCAACCACTAATATTATTGATGCTTATTCGAAACTCTTTGATAATCATCCCAAATTAATAAATGAATCAAGATATAAAGACATTGATTTGCCACTGACAATATCTAAAACTGATAATGCAAGTAATTCATCTTATATTGAATCTTGTATCAACCACCTCTTAAATAATAATGTCGAACTTTCGGAAATTGCAATTTTAACCACAAATTGGATGGAAGCTTTTAATATTAGTAGACATGTCCGCCAAAGATATCATACTGTTGGTTTAGGTGCTTTACCACATAGATCAGTCAATAATTCCACATTTACTTTACTACGTAGCTTATGCAAATATTATCATGAGCCATCAATTTCTAAACTTAGGGCTATAAAGAGATATATCGAGTTACATATCTTAGAAAATAACCTCTCATTTTCTGAAAAAGAAATCAATTATTCTGTAAATAATTTAATTACTCTATTTAAGGATCAAAATTTTAAAACAGAATTAATTCAATCATTATACAACATTGAAAAAATTTTTGAAAAAATTTTTAAAACTAATAATTCTGTTTTTAAGGAAATCATTGAACTTATTGATTCTGAGGAAAGTTTGATGTGGGATTTTGAAAAATACAGTAAGACTTTATCAGGTATCGGAGGCATAACAATAAATACTATTCATCAATCAAAAGGTTTGGAATATTCAGCAGTCATTCTTAATAATATAAACACAGGTATGTTGCCTTATCAACAATGGGATAGGCGAAGTAGATCGTTTATGGCACTAACGGAAGACAATCTGCAATCGGGAAGAACTCTGTTTTATGTTGGTATAAGTAGGGCGAAATTAATGCTTGTAATAACTCACAATTGGAATCCGTCATTATTTTTAAAAATAATTAAGTAAAATAGTATTTCAATTAAGAAATGCAAATTTTTATTTTATAGAAAATTCTATTCATTTTTCTGGCAGGATAGGATTTTTAATAAGGGAACTCGCAAGGTTTGATTTTTATGATTCTATATCTTCTTTGTTTTCATCCTATCCAATTCTTTCTCAATTTTACCTAAAATAGAATAGCCATATGGTGTTTTAACTCCATTAATAAATTCTAACCGAGGAATTTTTTTTGTAATTCTATCTGTCTCCTCCCTGCTGTCAAAAAAAAGCTTACCTCCCGATTTGAACTCTAAAAGCTGGTGCGAAATTGTTTCAGTTATTTCGAAAATTGAGCTAAGTTTATTGCAATAACCAACATCTTTATTGTCTTTTACAGGTAAAACTATATTATATAGGTCCCCTTTGGTTTCAATATCATTAAAAGATATATGTGTCGAGTTATATTTTATTGCATC
>QFQM01000312.1 GCA_003243255.1 Flavobacterium psychrophilum
GCGAGGCATCGCCTTCTTCATCGTGATTCGTTCTGTTGTCTATGGTAAAAGATTCTTCCTTTGTTAGCCTGTTGTTTTCTTTTCCTTCTTTGCTTTTTAAAACTTGATCAATGGGTCTGCCTTTTTCATCGAGTTGATAAATGACGCGTCTTTTTTCGTAGCCATTCGTGTTGGGTAATTTATCCCGAAAGACAATATATTTTTCCAATCCTTCCAGGTCAATAGCACGGATTACATCATTTTCTGCATAATTATAGGGACTGTTATAATCATAATCTTCTGATAAGGGATCGGTTTGCAGAAAACGTCCAATTTGAGGGTCCATCATACGCCATTTCATTTGATAGATATCGAAATCCAAACTATTTTCAAGTAACTGCCCGGTAAAGAGTTGCTTATTAACATTATAATTCGTCTTGAGAGCTTTAGAGCTAATACCTGCCATAACAAGGCCAAAAGGATAATAATGTGTTTCTTCAGTAATAGGGCCGGTGGTATGGTGGATATTCAGGTTATCGAAGTACACGTCCCAGTTCTGGGTTTCGTTGCTGACGTAGATGTACAGAAAACCATTTTTAGTCATGGTTATGTCTGAATGCGCAATAGGCTTTACCTCGTTGGCACTTCCTACTACATGGGCACCGCTGCTGGCTGCCACATACTTTAGTTGCTCATCAAGTAAGATCCAGTTCAGATAAGCCTTGGGTTTGCCATTGCCTGCCTGTGATGATTGTTTATCACTCATGAAATCGCCAACTGCGAGTGCCAGTGGACCTGGGTTGCTGCTTAACTGCAACAATGTCCCTTTACTTTCTCCTGTTGCTCCAACAACTCCGCCGGCAAGAGATGAAAGAATGTTGGGAATGAGGCTAACGCCATCGTTGTAGCTGCCTACATTGCGATAAAAATGGGATACGCTAATATCTATCTTATCTCCGCTCATTACTTTGAGCACAATAGCAGGCCCTATCTTATTGTCAGTGCCATTTACTCTGATCACCAGATCGTTTGGATCGGTAGTAGGATGAGGGTCGCTGGGATAGCCTCCGGCAACAACTGCTTTCGCTAAGGCTGTTTGGGTAAGATTATAAAAAAGTTGTTCTTCTTTGGTACGGTAGGCTGTTTCCATTGAAGCAAGGTATTCAGTAGTGTCAGTTTGTTCGGTAAGTACCATGCGAACATTACCGAGGTGATCTTTTAGGAAGTAATCATATTGAAACTGGTAAGCACTGTCTCCATTGGTGAAGTACCTTTTTGCGTAGCGTAATCTTCCTTCTTCATGATTTAAGAACTGCAAGGTATCATTTTCATACACAGCATCTTCATGATAGTATGTGTACCTGACGGGCTTACCGGTTTCACTTACTTTTTTGCCTAATTTATTACCCGCTGCGTCGTAAGTGTATTCAATGCTTCCTTTGCCACTAACTTCTATTAGCTGGGGCAGGTTCAGGTAGTTATAGGTAATGTTGGTAACGCCCTTATTGGCATCTGAAACCAGGTTCCCATTGGCGTCGTATACATAATCAACAGTACTGTTATTTTTGGTGCCTGTATAATGAAAATCTCCCAGTTTGGTATCGGGTAAATTATAGTCGTCAGATACGTGTTTTAGTTGATTGCTGTTGTTGTCATGTTTGTATTCATAATGCAGTGCGTCGATGATCTTGTCGGTATTGAGAGGGGTAATGCCATGCTGAAACATAGTACGTAAATTTCCATTGGCATCATACCTTATCTTATAATCATGATCAGGAGAACCATGCACACTAAAGTTGGCCTCGTTGGTATTCCAGGCTCCACCACTGGCGGATGTGTTTTGAGAAAAGACGCCCCTTTCAAGACGATTTATTGCATCATACTCAAAATCGTATTTGCGCCTTACTGCATCGCCCTTGCTTTTCCAGATGGTGCCAGAAATGTTGCCATTGTACAGAGGTGCGCTATAAGCAGTTGATCCTGGGAATGAACCCGCTTTGTCATAAGCCAGCTCAAAGCCAAAATGATTGTTGGTATAGCCACCGGTTCCCTCATCAAGCAGGTATTTTCGATTGGTGCCCAGTAGCCAGCCTCTTACGTTGTAGTCATAGGTAAGCGTTTCAATAGGAGAGCCGCCGGTTCCTTCTGTGGGAGGTAACTTTTTTGTCTTCAACTTTCCCAAAGCATCATATTCATTAGTGGCTATTATCTGTTCAGGTTTATTGACAGTTTGACCGTTTATAGTGCTGCTAACCGATTTTTTTGTGGTTAGCAAACGGCCCAGATCGTCATAGTCGAGCTTGGTAACTACTATGTTGGTATGGTTTGTAAATACGCTTTTACGAATTGTCAACAGCGGCTGTCCTGCAAAGCTGTACTGGGTAGTAGATACGTCGGTCCCGGCTCCACTTATGTTGTTGCTTTGCGTCTGAATAAGCCTGCCTTTGTCATCGTAAATGTTGACTGTGTTGATAGAATAAGGTGTTCCCAATATTCGTGTAAATGTGCCAGTGACCAAACCATTGACCTGAGTAGATTGTGTCACGGGTTCAGCATAAGGTGCAGAACCATTGGCTGACAGCAGATAACTATCGTAAGCAGTAATACGAGAAGCGCTGATCTGGAAGCCGTGGGTGGTTATCCAGTCGTAGTTGTCGTACCAGGTAGTGGCCAGCACATCCGGCGCTGTACTGTAAGGATAGGTTTGGGTAGTAGTGTAGCCACTGGGTTGAGAGTGGTCAATGCTTTCATATTGGCCTAACCAACTTTCGTTATTTTTTACATGAGCGATAATGGCCGAAAGGCTGATATTGGTGGGATCATAATGCAAGCCTGTCATAATAGGCCTGTTCAGGGCATCGTACTTGGTGAAACACCACAGCTTATTGGGCCGCTGGTTGGCATCCTGCGTAAGAATGACGCGGTCCCAGCGATCATAAACCATGTACATTTCGCCTGCGCCGGGCACTTTTTTCATGATCATGCGTTGGCGATAATCATACTCGTAACGAAAACACTGTTCATTGAGGATAAGGTTGCTGTTCCAGGTAAGGTCCCAATTATTGCCAGCAAGTAGCTCAACTCCCCTGGGTTGGATTACCAGCCTCACATTATCCCAATCATCGTAGAGGTAATAGGTGCATAGCCAGCCTGTATAGCCAATACCAGTACCATCATCACTGGTACCGGAAAGCTGTACTTTTTTAAGGATCAGCTGTTTATTCTTATTCGTAAACTCGATGACCTGTTTGTTATGCTCATCCACTGTAATATTTTTATACAGCTCTTCCGGGTTGTATACACCTGCTATAGTATAAGATCCCCAACCTGTTCCGGGCCCACCTGTGGGGGCAGTGATGGTCCATTTTTTTACATCATCGGAAGAAGTGTTGAAATAATATTTGTTTTTTACAGAGTGGCGATTAGCTTCACTGGTTTGGTGGGCAGTTCCTACCCAATTGGCGCCGGGGGAGAAGCTTTCCTGTACACGGTTGAGTGGAGATGCTTCGAAACTGGTTTGACTGTAGGCCCAATTGAGGCTATTGCCCCCTACATTGGTTTCTCCTGTTTGCCCCGCCAGTTGGGCATTATAAAACTGTACTTGTTGTTGAAAGACATTCATTTTCAGGCGTCCATCATCCAGGGATGTATTGCTGCCTGCATTGTTGGCTGCAAAGGGCAGGTACTTGTATTTTTCCCGGCCCAGTTCATCGTAGGCAATGGGGCTAACTAGATCTACCGGACTGTTACCGGTCGTAAGGGAGCCTTGTTTCACCACAGTTTGCAAAGGACGGCCCAGGCCATCGAAGTAAGCAGTATTTTGTTTAACGTCTTTGAGAGGGCGGAGGATAAGGGTTGCCGGGTTTTGCTCAGGCGCTGTAGCGTCCCAGATGCGGATGTAATTGATCTTTATGCTTTGCGTGTAATTATCTGGTATTGCAGTAGGAGCCTGTGTAAACCCTGGTACTGTAATGAATATCCCAATGGTAACTTTACAGATTGCAGATAAAGTGTGTTTGCTAATCATGGAGATATGATTATTTATTTATAGTAGCATATATGCATTTGATCTTATACTGGCTAAGTTCCCTTAGATCGTTCACCTTTGATTCCGAGAGAAATTTCCAGCCGTTCACTTTTCTAACATAACACTTGACATTAACAGGATAGGTAACATTGTCATTATGATAATCTTTCATTTTATCGGGAGCAAGCATCGGATAAACAAACGTATAACACACAAAATCTTTATAGCCATTAAGCTCTGCCTTTTGTATGCTATCGAATGTGATGGCTTCTTTTTCGTAGGCTCTCGAAACATATAACAGCTGAAAACTCAGGGAATCACTGTAATAGTCGGTAACTATATATGGGCCGGCAGAATCACTTGTATTTACCCCTTGCAAAAAACCTCTTGATGATTCAGTGTTTTCGTTTTTGCTTAACGCTAAATAGTCGGGTATCTTACCAGTATTATTAACGCCACTACTATCT
>QFQM01000027.1 GCA_003243255.1 Flavobacterium psychrophilum
TACTTAGGGATTTAGCCTGAATTTCAAGTGAATTTACTTTTTCGCCATATGAGTCGTATGCCATTTTCTTAGCATCTACCTGTTGTTTGGTATTAGACAAAAGATTGGGGTCAAAATAATCTTCTTTTATTTCAGAGATGAATAATATTGTATCACCTTTTTTTACATAATCACCTTCCTGTACAAACCATTTTTCAATCCTTCCCGCAATTGTGTTATGTACCGTTTGCGGCCTTTGATCCGGTTTTAGTGTAGTTACGGCTCCACTGCCGCCTATATTCTGTGTCCAGGGCAGGAAAAGGCAGGCCACAAGAAATATCATAAATCCTATGATAATCCTGTTCAGGGTTTTATACTGAGGCCTTCTAGCAACACTTGTAATAGATGCATATTTTCCCGGAACTATAAGTACATTTTTTTCTTTCGATATGTTTAGCATGATATTACAGTTTTATGTCGTCAATAATTTTACCATCGTTAATAGATATCATGCGTTGGCATTTATCTCTGTAAATCAAATTTTTAGAAGCGACAACTACAGTCCAGTCATTTTCGTCAGACAAAAGGAAGTTGATGATATTTTTTGATGTAGCCTCATCAATCTTATCTGTTGGTTCTTCTAAAAACAAGATGTTAGGTTTATTTACTATACATCTTGCCAGCAATATTTTTTGAACATCAGATGCTGAAAGTTCACTTCCTCCCGGATAGATATGTGTATCAAGTCCGTTACGGAAACTTTTTATGTAAGGCGTAAGGCCTACTTTGTCAAGAGCCCACTTTAAGTTATCGCTATCGGCAGCTTTGCTTTCAAATAATATATTTTCACGGATAGTACCGTCAAACAAGGTTTCATCCTGCAATAATGTTCCTGTTTGTGCCCTGTAGGTGTCTTCGCTAAGCCTGTTCATAAAATTATCGGTAACATACATTGCACCGCTTTCGGGCTCAAGCACACCGCTTAGTAATCGAAGCATTGTACTTTTTCCGGCTCCGTTTGTTCCGGTAATCAGTATCTTTTCCCCCTGCGATATTTTGAGGTTTATATTTTTAAGCGATCTCCTTTCAGCTTCCGGATAGGTATAGCCCATGTTTTCGGTTTCTATGCTAATCCCTGAAGGTGATTTGTCAGATATTGTAGGTATGCACGAAGTATCCATATCGGTTACTTGTCCTATTTTTTCAATAGATGTAAGTACATCATATAATGATTCTAGTCCGAAAATTATCTTTTCTATTGAGTTGATAAGTAGCACAATAACAATTTCAGCAGCTACAAACTGGCCTATGTTCATTTGATTGGTTATCACAAGATAACCGCCAATAGATAAAAGGGCAGCAGTAACGATAACTTTAAATATTACAAGCTGTATGTACTGCTTTCTCATCACCTCAAAGTGCTTCTCACGGTAATTTACATAATCGCTCACATACCTGTCGTTTCTGTCTAAGGCATATTCAAATTCCCTTTTTTTACGAAAACTGTCACGGTTACGTGCAATTTCCTGTATCCAGGCAGCAACTTTATACTTAAACTTAGATTCATTTAAGCTGGTTCCAAGTCCGTCTGCATAAGAAAATTTAAAAATGATATAAAGTATAGCAATAAAAAACAGGCCTATGACCATAAAAAAGGAATGGTATAAGGCAAGAAGTATAATACCAAAACCAACTTGTAGTAAAGCTGTTGAGAAATCCAGAAGCAATTTTGCAGTGCCTTTTTGCACCATCATGGTATCGAAAAAGCGGTTTGCTTTTTCAGGAGCATATTCAGAATACAGTTCCTTGAATTTTATTAAAGGTAATTTATAAGCAAATTCAAAAGAGTTGCGCACAAATATGCGTTGCTGAAGGTTTTCAACAATGCGTAACTGCATAATGCTGAGGATACCTCCAAAAGCCACACCAAGAGTTACTACTATTATAAGTACTATCCAGGAAACACTAAGCTGTCCGCTCTGGATAAAGTTTATGATAGCCTGTATACCCAGTGGGAGGGATAAATTAACCAAACCGGCAAAAGCTGCGTAGAATATAATTTGATATACGTCGCGTTTGTCCAGTTTAAGCAGATTGTAAAATCGTTTAAACGGAGTCATATAAATACAAATTAAAATGAATAGGGGAGACTGTGGCTAAACCACAGTAAGGCATCAGAAACTTTTTCTTAGCCTTTTCATATGTATTTATATAAGTTCCGGAGGCGGCAAATGAATTTTACCGTAATAACCAAAGTTAAATAAAGGGTTATCTATAAACGATTTGCTCTTAATTGTTATGTCAGAAGAGTTATGTGCCAGGCAGATATTTGATGGCATAAGGTATTCGTAACACAAAAAGCCGTTATTTTTATTGGTTTTTGTCTTAGCTGTGTCGCATTCATCAATTCCTTCTGTCATAGAGTCACATTCAAATATCATTTTAAGAACATGACATGTCATACCCTTTAATGAATACAACTCAGCTTTTTCAGTTAAGACATGGCTTATACTATTGGTAATGTTAATGCTACTGATTAGAAAATAGCAGATTAGCCATGCCTGTAGGCATTTACTAAAAGTACTATTTTTGATCGTTTGAAACATTGTGTTATAACTTTCAAAATTCGTACCAAAAATACAGCCTATTTTTCAAAAGAGTGGTTTTTTATCAAAAAAACATTCAAAATTAGAGAATTTAATGCATAAAATTAAAAATTTTAATATACGATATGTTTGGTTTCTGCCATATGTTCAGTTACCGTTTTCGTTCTGCTAATATCATTTCAATATCGCTTAGCATAATACCTTTTGCTTTTAAAAGTATCAGATAGTGATAAAACAGGTCGGCTGCTTCATTTTTAAAGAGATTAACATTATTATCTTTTGCTTCAATAATAAGTTCTACAGCTTCTTCACCTACTTTTTGGGCAATCTTATTAATCCCTTTTTTGTAAAGTGAACTAGTATAAGAACTTTCAGAATCAGAACTTATCCTGTCGCTGATTATTTGTTCCAGCTTGTATATAAAACCCTTTTCATTTGTAGTGTTAAAACAGGATTCACTTCCGGTATGACAAACAGGGCCCTGAGGCAAAACCATAATAAGTAAAGTATCTTTATCGCAATCCGCAGAAATACTGACTACATTAAGAAAGTTACCTGATGTTTCTCCTTTTGTCCATAATCTGCTACGTGACCGGCTGTAAAAAGTAACTTTTTTTTCTGTAACGGTTTTATTGAAGGCTTCCTCATTCATATAGCCAAGCATAAGTACTTTCAGGCTTACGGCATCCTGAATAATAACAGGTATCAGTCCATTTGTTTTGGTAAAATCAGGTTTCATCGTATCGGTATATTTTGTTGTTTCAAATAGGTTTTTAGATATGGTAAGGGAACTTCGCCATAGTGAAATATGCTTGCAGCTAAAGCTGCTGTCACTTTTGTTTCCGTAAATACTTCTGTAAAATGTTCAGCTTTTCCTGCTCCGCCTGACGCTATTACAGGAATGTTTACTGAATTGCATAAAGCATTTAAAGCATTAATGTCAAAACCGTTTTTAGTACCGTCACTATCCATAGAAGTTAGCAATAGTTCTCCGGCTCCCATTTGTTCGGCATATTTTGCCCAACTGATCAACTCAATGCCGGTTGCTGTTTTTCCACCATTTATAAATACTTCAGCAGTACCATTAACCAATTTTGTATCGATAGCAACAACTACAGCCTGACTACCAAGCTTATTGGCTATTTGGCGTATAAGTTCAGGATTTTTTACGGCTGAAGTATTGATGCTGACCTTATCTGCACCGTTGTTAATGAGCACTTCAGCGTCTTCAACAGTAGTTATCCCTCCACCTACAGTAAAAGGGATGTTTATTTTTGCCGCAACGGCAGTAACTAAATCCAGCAATGTTTTTCTTCTTTCTGCAGTTGCTGTGATATCCAGAAAAACAAGTTCGTCAGCTCCTTCATCTGCGTATTTTGCTGCTAATGATACAGGATCACCGGCATCTTTAAGTCCTTCAAAATTTATTCCTTTAACCACTCGTCCGTCTTTAATATCCAGGCATGGTATTATTCTTTTCTTTAGCATAGCGGTCTTAATTCTTTTAAAGTTATTAGTCCTTCATATATTGCTTTTCCAATAATAACTCCTTCGCAACCAATATCTTTAAGAGCATAAATGTCATTTAAAGTAGTAACTCCGCCACTTGCAATAAGGTTAGTGCCAGTTGAAGTAATAATGTCTATATAAAGCTCTTTTGATGGGCCCTGAAGCATTCCGTCTTTTGATATATCAGTACATATAACCGTTTTTATCCCTCTTAAGATATATTCGCGTATAAAAGGGATAACATCTTCATTACTATTGTTTTGCCAGCCATTTATTGCAATCTTCTTGTCATAGCAATCCGCTCCGAGAAGAATTTTATCAGGACCGTATTTTTCTAACCAATTAACTACAATTTCAGGGTTATTTACAGCAATGCTTCCGGCTGTAATTTGAGCAGCACCACAATTAAAAGCTGTTTTAATGTCGTTATCAGATTTAATACCACCACCAAAATCTATTTGTAATTTTGTTTGTGTAGCTAATGTTTCAAGCACTTTTACATTTACTATACTACCGGCTTTAGCTCCATCAAGGTCTACAAGGTGCAGGTACTTAATTCCTATATCTTCAAATTGTTTTGCAACTTCAAGAGGGCTGGAGGAGTAGATTTTTTTTGTATTGTAATTCCCTTTGGTTAACCTTACACACTTACCGTCTATTATATCTATTGCGGGTATAATTCTCATAGTTCTAAAAAGTTTTTTAATAATTTTTCACCCGACACTCCTGATTTTTCCGGGTGAAATTGCACAGCATAAAAATTATTTTTCTGTAGTGCTGCACTGTAGGCTAAAATGTAGTCGCATCTAGCAATACTGTCTTCGGATAACGAAGCATAATAACTATGTACAAAGTAAAAATGCTCTTCGTCACGAATATCTTTAAATAACAGGGAGTTATTGATTTTGATGGTATTCCACCCAACATGCGGAACTATATCTGTAGGTGGAAATTTCCTGACATCTATATTAAAAATGCCCAGTCCGGGAATATTGCCTTCTTCGGTATAACGGCACATAAGCTGCAATCCCAAGCAGATGCCTAAAACGGGTTGCTTCAGGGACAATAATACTTTATCCAGACCTTTGGCTTTTAGATATTCCATAGCGGAAGCTGCCTGACCAACTCCCGGAAATATTACTTTGTCTGCCTGTAGTAATATGTCAGCATTATCAGTGATTATGCAGTCATAGCCCAGCCTTTTTATAGCATTTTCTACTGATTGGGTGTTACCGCCATTATATTTTACTATTGCTATCATAATGTTCCTTTTGTGGTGGGAATTGAATAGTTATCGGTTTGTTTTACAGCCATTTTAATAGCTTTTGCAAAAGATTTGAATATGGCTTCAATCTTATGATGTTCATTGTTGCCTTCTGCTTTTATATTTAGGTTGCATTTTGCCGTATCGCTAAAAGATTTGAAAAAATGCAGGAACATCTCAGTTGGCATTTCCCCGATTTTCTCTCGTTTAAATTCCGCGTCCCAAACCAGCCACGGCCTTCCTCCAAAGTCAATAGCCACCTGTGCCATACAATCATCCATAGGTAAAAGGAATCCATAGCGTTCAATACCTTTTTTACTCCCCAATGCTCTTAGAAAGGCTTCTCCAAGAGTCAGGGCGGTATCTTCAATAGTATGATGCTCGTCAATCTGCAAATCACCATTTACCGCAACCGATAAATTTATCCCTCCGTGTTTGGCAAGCTGATCCAGCATATGATCAAAAAAACCAATTCCGGTATTAATGTCGCTTGTACCGTTTCCATCAAGGTTAACACTTATGGATATGTCTGTTTCATTGGTTTTTCTATTTACTGTCGCAATTCTGGGCTGCTGTTTTAAGAATTTATAAATGGCATCCCAGCTTTTAGTGCTTAAAGCAGCCTCATTACTATCAGAACCTATAAATATCGATTTGCATGCTAAATTTCTCGCAAGCTGGATATCAGTTTGCCTGTCGCCAATTACATATGAGTTTGCCAGATCATAACTACTGTCATTATAATTAGTAAGCATAGCTGTCCCGGGTTTTCTGGTTGGCTTATTTTCATAGTCAAAACTTCTGTCTATCAGTATTTCGCTGAAAATAATCCCCTCATTTTTAAAAGCCTTAATAATTTTATTTTGGGCCGGCCAAAAGGTATCTTCAGGAAAGGACTCTGTTCCCAAGCCATCCTGATTTGTAACCATTACCAGTTCATAATCCAATTCGTTTGTGATTTTAGATAATCCACTAAATACGCCCGGATAAAATTCTAGCTTTTCCAGGCTGTCTAATTGAAAATCGACAGGAGGTTCAATAACCAGTGTACCGTCGCGGTCTATAAATAATACTTTTTTCATAATGTAATATTTTGTAAAGCAATGATCAGTTTTTTGTTTTCAATAGGTGTCCCTATTGATATGCGCAAACAATTGTGTATTGCTTTATTTCTGTTTCTAATAATTATGTTTTGTTTTACAAGGGCGTCATAAATGATATCGGCATTGCTGACTTTAATCAGAATGAAGTTAGCCTCCGAGGGATAAACCTTTGTTACATATGGGATTGAATCTAATACTTTAGCCAAGTTTTGCCTTTCCGCAATTATAAGTGCCTTTTGTTTTTCATAAGAATCAATATCATCCAGTTTTGAAATCGCAGCTTCATAATTAAGCCGGCTAATGTTATAAGGAGGCTTTACCTTATTGAAAAGTGCTATTATTTCAGCCGACGCAAAAGCCAGGCCTACACGTGCTGCAGCCAGTCCCCACGCTTTACTTAGTGTTTGTAAAACAATAAGGTTTGGATATTGATTGAGTTTTTCTATCCATGATGAATCAGTAAAATCAGCGTAAGCTTCATCTATAACTACAATTCCCTTAAAATTTTCAAGTATGGTTTTTATGCCCTCTATACAATTACCCGTTGGGTTATTAGGGGAGCATACAAACAATAGTTTGATAGCTTTATCAGTAATCGTTGTCAATGTTTTTTCAATATCAATTTGAAAATCAGTGGTAAGAGGTATGTTTATCATTTCAATATTGTTAATGGTCGAACACACTTCATACATACCATAAGTAGGATTAAATGTAATAACCTTGTCTATGCCCAGTTTACAAAAAATACGGAAACACATATCTATGGCTTCATCACTGCCATTCCCCACAAAAATATTTTGGGTGCTTATCGACTTCACATTTGCTATCTTTTCTTTGAGTTCTTTTTGAAGCGGATCAGGATATCGGTTAAGATTTCCAAACGGATTTTCGTTGGCATCCAGAAAAATACCGTCATAACCTGTAAATTCATCACGGGCTGAGGAATAGGGCTGTAACTCCAGAATGTTTGGACGTACAATAGTATTAAGCTTAAACATTAGCGAGATCTTTTAGTCTGATGGTTACTGCATTGCTGTGGGCTTCAAGTTGTTCTGCTTTAGCCATTATCGTGATAGAGGGTCCTATATTTTGTAAGCCACGGGCAGTAATTTTTTGGAACGTGATTTTTTTGATGAAACTGTCAAGAGATACACCGCTATAGCTTTTAGCATAACCATTTGTAGGCAGTGTATGATTAGTACCGCTGGCATAGTCTCCGGCACTTTCACAACTGTAATTTCCAAGAAATACCGATCCTGCATTTATAATCAGGCCTGTATATTTATCAGGATCTTCAATAGCAAGAATTAGGTGTTCAGGAGCATAAAAATTACTGAAGGCAATACATTCATCAAGAGTATTCAGTAAAATCATTTTGCTGTTTTGAAGCGCCTTTTGGGCGATTTCTTTTCGGGGTAAACTTATAATCTGATCATTGATTGCTCTTAGGGTATCAGATAAAATCGTTTCATCAGTGCTTAAAAGTACTACCTGGCTATCCTGGCCATGTTCTGCCTGTGAGAGCAGGTCGGCAGCTACATATTCAGCATTAGCGTTATTGTCGGCTATAACAAGAAGTTCACTTGGCCCGGCAGGTAAATCTATAGCGATACCATATTGTAAAGCCATTTGCTTTGCAGCAGTGACATATTGATTACCGGGGCCAAATATTTTGTCTACTTTAGTTACTGTTTCGGTACCTAGTGCCATAGCCGCAATAGCCTGAATTCCACCTATGCTGCAAATATTGGTAACACCAGCCAGCTGAGCGGCATATAATATAGCACTATTAATCTTACCGCTTTTATCGGGAGGAGTGCATAATACTATTTCTTTACAACCGGCTATCTGTGCAGGTACAGCAAGCATAAGCACAGTTGAAAACAAAGGTGCAGATCCTCCGGGAATATAAATACCTATCCTTTCAATGGCTCTGCTTTCTCTCCAACAGCTAACACCTTTAGTAGTTTCAATTACATTTTTTTCTTCCTTCTGTGCAATATGAAATTTTTCGATGTTACTTTTAGCTAACTCAATAGCCCTTTGTAAATCAGCGGGAACTTCAGCTACACCTTGTGCTATATCCTCTTGCGTAAGTTTGATTCTGTCAGAGTTTGTTTCGTCAAAGAGGTTTGTATATTTTTTTACAGCCTTATCACCATTACGTTCAATATCCTTAAATATCTGATTAGTGAGCTCGTTAAGGTCAATCGCTTTTATCCCGGGTCTTTTGCATAGCGATTGCCACTGCTGTTTTTCTGGTTTTATAATGGATTGTATCATGGCTAACAGATCATTTTTTCAACATTTACTACTAGTATGCCTTGTGCTCCTAAAGTTTTGAGCCGGTCAATGTTATCCCAAAAATCATCTTCGCGGATAACAGAATGTATACTGCTCCATCCGGTTTCTTTTAAGGGCAATACTGTTGGGCTTTTCATTCCGGGTAATAGTTCGGCTATTTTGTCTATGGCATTGTTAGGCGCATTGAGCAGAATATATTTGTTCTCAGCTGCATTTTTAACCGATTCAATCCTGAAGAGTAATTGGTTTAATATGTTTTTTTTGTCAGCGCTTAAATCAGGATTACCGACCAATACGGCTTCGCTTTTAGCTACAAGCTCAACTTCTTTTAATCCATTGGTTTGTAATGTGCTTCCGGTACTTACAATGTCAAAAATGGCATCGGCAAGTCCTATTCCGGTAGCGATTTCTACACTGCCACTGATGGGTTCTATCTCGGCAGAAATATTATTTTTGTTGAGATACTGCTGAAGGATGACAGGATAGCTAGTGGCTATTCTTTTGTTATTAAAATAAGATTTGTCGGTATAGATTATCTCTTTAGGAACTGCAAGTGAAAGCCTGCAATTGGCAAATCCAAGCTTTTTTATGGTATTTACAGCTTTGTCTTTTTCCCATACTTCGTTTTCTCCAAGTATGCCAATATCGGCAACGCCCTGTTCTACATATTGTGGGATATCATCGTCACGTAAAAATAATATCTCAATAGGAAAATTAGCCGAAGTAGCTTTTAAGGTACGTTCCCCGTTTGATAACCTGATGCCACATTCTTTAAGGAGCAGCAGGGATTTTTCGCTAAGCCTGCCATTTTTTTGGATGGCAATTTTTAATTTACTCATTTTTATTTGAAATAATGCCTGAGTAAAAAAAGAAGGGGAGAGCTCGATTAAATAAAAAACCCGTCTGATTTTACTCAAACGGGTTTAGAAAATATTTTAAGTTAACTACATATCATTTTCTTCTCGCATTTGAGCCAGTGTGAAAATGATGATGATGTAGTTGATTAAATGTCATATTTTGTGTTATCAGTGTTAGTTGCTGATGAGGCAAATATATGTATTATTTTCAAAAAACAAATAAATTTGATTTTTATCTTCCGCCTGGATTTTTTTATCGAAACATTTAAATCACAGATTGTGAAGTGCGTAGCGGAAAATTACTTGTGCTATATACCTTTATTTATTTCTATTATTTGTTCCTCTGCAATAGCATAAACGCTATCATTTCTTCCGGGATCCATAAGATAAGTTCCTGTAAAATCTCCAAAAGCAGGTAATATCATTTGTGTTGGGGTGCGAAAAAAACAAGGTAGTTTTAGAAACTGTCTTCCTTTTCCTGACAAGAGAACAGCTGGATGTATGTGCCCTGAAAAAGTAAAAAAATCTTCACGTTCTTCAGGATAATGTGTCATCAAAAAGCCGTCCAATGATAGTTCGGATACTACAGTTATATTTAATTTTTCATATTCATAATGAGAAATAATATCGTGATTACCGGCAACTAATATAATTGGGCGAGCAGTTTGTTCAACCCATTCCTGAAACAGTTGCCATTCTTTGTTAAGGGTACTATGAAACAGGTCGCCCAAAAAGCAAATACTCTCAGGGTCAAAGTAATCTACCACGCGGTCGAGCTTTATAAAATTGCTGAATATTGCATTTTCGGGCAGGGGCGAACCATGTTTTCTGAAGTGCGATATTTTGCCGAGATGTGTATCGGATATTAAAAGCATACGTTTTTCTACCCAGTACATTCCGCCTGAGCAATGCAAAACGAAGGTATTATTATTAATTTCTATTTCTAAAGTCATTATATTTAGACCTTTAATTTACATTGTTTATGAGATATGTAATTGCTTTCTTTTTCCCGTGGCTATCACTGATTTTACAGGGAAAAATTCTTAGTGGCATTATATGCCTTATCCTGCAAATTACAATAATTGGATGGATTCCTGCATTCATATGGGCTGTAACTTCTTTAAACCGTATGTATGCCGACAGGCGAACCAATCGTATTATTAGAGCTATGGCTAAATAAATTATTTCATATAGTTAGCCGTCATTTTTTTGATTCGTTCTGCCAGTGTTTCGCTGGATAAGCGTTCCCTGAGCCTGTCGGTTATTATCGGGAAGCTGAAAGGTGTTGGCTTCTCGCATCGTTTCCATACAATTTCCTGATTTTGTATACGTTCAAGGGCAAGAATTAAACGGCCTTCTTCTAACTGATGCTCAAAGGTTTCACGATACGCCTGCTGAAATAAAAGGTTGTTGGGCTCATAATCACGAAATACCTCAAAAATGAGCTGGCTGCTGCTTTGCAGGTGCTTTGTCTTTACTACCTTTCCGGGATAACCGGTAAATACCAATCCTGCAATTACGGCAATATCCCTGAATTTTCGCCTGGCCATTTCGGTTGCATTAAGGCTTTGCTGTAAATCCGCGTGCAAATGCACTGGTGTAAATAAGTCGTTGTCGAGAACCTGCTGCATGTCAATTTCCTTATCTGAAAGTAACTCAAACCCATAGTCATTATAAGCTAATGAAAATGTTATAGGACTGAGCAGACTGATGCGGTAGGCCATAACGCTCGCCAAGGCCTCATGCACATATCGTCCTTCAAAAGGGTAAAATATAGCATGATAGCCCTCACGGGTTTTAAATGTTTCTATCAGGAACTGATTATCTGTTGGTACAATGCTTTCCTTTCGCTGCCGGGTAAACATAGGCTCTAGCGATCTTAGTTCCCTGCTCATCGATTCTGTATTTGCAGCATAGAGTTCTTCTCTTATAAGCTCACTCATCTGGCTGGATAATGTAAGTCGTCCACCCATCCAGCTGGCATGTACGGCTTTTGCACCCGGGTTTGCCATTCGTACTATTACTTCCATATTGCGTATGCGTATGAGTTCGAGTTTGCGGCCTGCAAAAATGAATATGTCCCCGGGACTAAGTTTGGAGACAAACCATTCTTCAATACTGCCTATATAGCCACCTCCTAAAAACTTGACATTCATAACAGAGTCGCCTACAATTGTGCCTATCTGCATCCTGTGCCTGAGTGCAGTTGTTTTACTGTTTACCTTAAATTTGCCATCGCTTTCAATTTCCACTTTTTTATATTCATCATATGCCTGTAGACTTTGGCTGCCACGCGTAATAAAGTTGAGGCAAAACTGCCATTCTTCATCTGTAATGCCCTGATAGCAAAAGGTGTCTTGTATTTCTTTAAAAATTTCAGCAGGGTAAAAACCATCGCTCACTGCAAGAGTAACAAGGTATTGTATTAATACGTCCCAGCTATTAAGGTAAGGTACACGATCTTCAACTACCGTTTCTTTTACGGCACGGCGTAGGGCAGAGGCCTCAACCAATTCTATGGCATGTGTAGCTAGAAAATAAATGTTACTTTCCTGTCCCGGTCGATGTCCGCTTCGGCCTGCACGCTGTAAAAAACGCGCCACACCTTTAGGTCCGCCTATTTGCACTACAGTCTCTACCGGAGCAAAATCGACACCTAAATCAAGGCTGGAAGTACATACTACGGCCCTGAGCTGTTCATCACGTATTGCCTGTTCAACCCATTGACGGGTTTCTCGTGCAATACTACCATGGTGCATGGCAAGCTCACCTGCAAATTCAGGATATTTGGTAAGCAGTGCCTGAAACCATAATTCGCATTGCGAACGGGTGTTGCAGAAAATCAGTGTTGTTTTACTCTTTTTTATAATATTAGCTACTTCATCTACAAGATGCAGCCCCATATGTCCCCGCCACGGATAAGCATCCATTTTTTCAGGAATGGCTGATATTACGTTTATCTTTTTATTGATGTGTGCACGAACCATAGTTGAATTGGTATACGCTTCGCTATCAGGCCCCAGAAGTACTTCCAAAGCCTGTTTTAAATTACCTATTGTTGCAGATATTCCCCAAATCCGTAACTGTGGAGCTATATGTTTTAATCTGCTTAACGCCAGTTCTACCTGCACCCCACGTTTGGTACCCAAAAGCTCGTGCCATTCATCAATTATAATAGCCCCGCATGTTTTAAAAACAGATTCATAACCTTTGGAAGCCAGCATAAGCTGCATACTTTCAGGAGTGGTTATAAGCAGGTCCGGCATTTTATTTTTTTGTTTTGAACGCTCAGATGCAGAAGTATCACCAGTGCGCACCCCAACCATTAGTCCGGTTTCGAGATCGTCGGACACCCTCTCGGCTGCCTGTTTAATCTCTGTAGCAAGTGCCCTTAAGGGCGTTATCCAGATAGCTTTAAGTCCGGATTTATGTTTTGTCTTATAATCGGGGTTGTTTTTCATGTAATCCAATATAACAGGAATCCAGAGTGCATAGGTTTTTCCGCTACCCGTAGGAGCATTAAGCAGTCCGTTCTTACCTTGTAAAAATGCTGTCCATGTTTGCGTCTGAAACGGAAACGGTTTCCAGCCCCGGCCAGTAAACCAGTTTGTAGCGATATCAAAAAGTTCTTCCCTGTTCATATAATGTGATGTAGTTCTATATGGGCTTTAACCCGGTATCATGGCTTTTAAGTCGTCAATAGTGTTCGCTTCCTCAATGGTTTTATCATTCCGCCAGCGTAATATACGCGGAAAACGGGTGGCTACACCACTTTTATGCCTGCCTGAAAAAGCAATTCCCTCAAAACCTATCTCAAAAACGAGTTTGGGTGTTACGCTCCGAACAGGACCGAAACGCTCCAAAGTGTTCTTCTTTATATAGTCATCAACCATACGGAATTCTGCATCTGTAAGTCCGGAATAAGCTTTGGCAAATGTTACCAGTTCTTTATTTCCGTTTTCGTTTGTCTGCCATAAGGCAAATGTGTAATCCGTAAACAGGTTGGCACGACGGCCACTGCCACGCATGGCATAGGTAAGTACGGCATCAATGCTAAAAGGATCAAGTTTCCATTTCCACCAGTCACCTTTTTTGCGTCCAACACCATAGGCAGAATCATTTCGTTTAAACATCAGGCCTTCGCTTCTTAAATCCCTGGCTTTAGCTTTTTCGTGTAATGCTTCATTCCAGTCCTTCAGCTGAATTCTCTCTGAAATCTGAAGTGGTAGCTGATAGTTTTTTACCTGCTCGTATAAATTTTCGAGAAGTTTACGTCTTTCGGTATAAGGCAGATTACGGATATCCTCACCGTTCCATTCGAGTAGGTCGTAAGCCCTGATAATAACGGGCGTTTTTTTCAATAGGGCCGGAGTTACCACCTTACGTCCGATGCGTGTTTGGAGGTCGTTGAATGAACCGATGTTATCCTCTATCCAGGGTAATATTTCCCCATCGATTACAGTGCCATTTGGGATAACTCCCAAAAAGCTATTGAATTCAGGATATTTGTCAGTAACCAGTTCTTCACCGCGACTCCATATATACAATTGATCATTGCGAACTATTGTCTGACTGCGAATACCATCCCATTTATGTTCAGAGCTCCAGTTGCTTACATCGCCTAAATCTTCTATTTCACCTTCAACAGCATAGGCAAGGTAAAAGGGGTAGGGCTTAGAGAGGAAATCCTGCGCTTTTTCCTCCAATACCAAATCTTTAAAGCTAATACCGGCCGGATCCCAGTCGCCCATAAGTTTATAGGCCAACACATCTTCATCTACTCCTGTAGCCTTGCTCAGGGCACGTGTCATAAGTTTCTGGCTTACACCAATACGAAAACTACCTGTTATAAGTTTGGTGAAAACAAACCGCTCATAATAGTTAAGCGATAACCAATTGTTGTGTAAATATTCTTTTTTCTCAGCATCAGTCTTTTTCTTGAGAACAATCATTTCCTCTACAAACTCCGTCAGTGTTTTTTCGCTATGATCTTTGGACGCAGGTATAACAAGGGCAATGGTTTCTGCCAAGTCACCTACAATGTGATAAGAGTCTTCAAACAGCCATAATGGTATATTAGCAAGTTCCGCTGCCCAAAGTCGTAACAGGGTTGTATTTACCGGGCGTGGAGGTCTTCTGTGCGACAGGATGGCAATTGTCCATACTTTATCCGTATCGCTTGCTTTACGGAAATATTCGGTAAGAGCATCTACCTTTATGTTGGTTTTGTTGCTGCTGTCTAGCGTCTTAATGAGTTCGGCAAAATTTTTCATAGCACATCTCCTTTCTCTTCTGCCATTTCTTCAGGCTCTTTACTATCCGTTTCGCCTTCATCACCTTCGTATTGCGTATGTTCGGTACGGGCATCGTAGCCTAGTTCACGCAGGTAGGTACTAAAAATATCACTGTAACCATGAGTGCAGATAATTTTTTCGGCTCCTGTAGCCTGTATGCTTTCTAACAGGCCTGTCCAGTCACAGTGGTCGCTAAGAACGAATCCTTTATCAATGGCGCGTCTTCTCCTTGCTCCGCGAAATGCCATCCAACCGCTGGCTGAACCCGTTACATAAGGAGTCATACGCTTTATCCACGGACTGCCATGCGCACTTGGTGGTGCGAGTACAATACTGCCCTGCAAATCTTCTTTTTTGGTTTCGTGGGTTATTAGGGTGGTTTCCGGAAGCTCAACCATCGTACGTATTATATTAGTCATGTTCTCAACGGCACCGTGGGTAAAAATTCGCCCGATTGAGGGATCAAGATATTTTAATAAACGTTGTGCTTTGCCAAGAGTATAACCAAACAGAACTGATGTTTGCCCTTCGGCTTTATTTTGGGACCACCAGGTATTTATGTCGTTCATAACTTCCTGTTGAGGTGTCCACTTAAAGCAGGGAAGCCCAAAGGTGTTTTCGGTAATGAATGTATGGCATTTTACTACTTCATAAGGTGTTGAAATGCCATCATCTTCGGTCTTGTAGTCGCCGGTAAATACCCATATCTCACCTTTATATTCAACCCGTACCTGTGCGCTCCCTACTATATGTCCGGCCGGGTGAAATGAAAAAGTAACACCGTTAATGGTAAACGTTTCTCCCCATTCCTTGCCGGTAACACTTATGTCTCCTAGGCGATGTTTGATAATAGGCACATTCATATGATGTGTAATGTAACTGCCATGGCCCCATCGGGCGTGGTCGCTGTGTCCGTGTGTAATAATCGCTTTGGGCACAGCTCGCCACGGATCCAGATACACATCGGCCTGTGCACAGTAAATACCTTTATCATTAAATGCGAGCAGGGGCTGTTTCATTTTTACAGTTTTACATAAAGTTACAAACTGTATTCCTTTGATAATATAAGGTTTTGAGAAGTTTAACGGATTTTATCATTTTTAATTAATGGAATATTAAATAGTTATGAATTGCCTTTTGTTCTTTTTAAATTCATTATCTGAATGTAAAAAAATGAATTATGAAAGCATTATGGAAAGGCAGTATCAGCTTCGGACTTGTGCATATTCCGATAAAACTATATAGTGGTATCCAGACGCATCGCCTGGCACTGGATATGGTGCGTAAAAAGGATAAGTGTGCTATTCAGTATGTTCGTGTATGTAAAAAAGATGGAAAGGAAGTATCATGGGAAGATATAGCCAAAGGATACAGAAAGGAAAATGGTGACTATGTGATTCTTGATAAAGATGATTTTGCCAAAGCCGCTCCTGAAAAAACACAATCGCTTGATATTTTTGAATTCATCAAAGAAGAAGAGATTCCGTCTAAATATCTTGAAAAACCCTATATAACCGAACCCGCAAAGGATGCCAAAAAAGTGTATGCCCTTTTAAGAGAGGCGCTTCGTAAGTCAGGGAAGGTTGGCCTTTGCAAATTTGTAATGCGTACTACGGAACATTTGGGCATTCTGAAAGTGGAAGAGGATGCAATACTGCTGATACAGATCAGGTTTGAAGATGAACTTCGTGATCCGGATGAAGCAGGGCTTATCCCTAAAAATATAAAAATCGATACTAAAGAATTGTCTATGGCTATGAATATTATCGATCAGCTAACAGGTACTTTTGACCCTGCAAAATATAAAGATACCTATAAGGCGGAACTGATTAAGATGATCAAGAAAAAAGCATCGGCTAAAAGTGGAGCGGCAGAACCTGCACCACGAAGAAGGAAAAAAACGGCTGAAGCTAAAGATGATTTGCTTGAGCAGTTAAAAGCCAGTCTTGCAGCAATAAAAAACTAAACCGTAATGAAGTTATCGGAATACAATAAGAAGAGGGATTTTAAGAAAACTGCCGAGCCTAAAGGCAGGGTGAAGAAATCAGGAGAGGCATTGCATTTTGTTGTACAGAAACATGATGCTTCTCATCTTCATTTTGACTGGCGGCTTGAAATTGATGGTGTGCTGGTAAGTTGGGCTGTTCCAAAAGGCCCCAGTGCTGATCCTTCGGTGAAAAGACTTGCAATGCACGTTGAAGATCACCCGATGGATTACATTGATTTTGAAGGCACCATTCCGAAAGGCCAATATGGAGGAGGTACTGTGATGGTTTGGGATACCGGTAATTATATGGCTGAAGGCGCCGATACACTTTCCCAGAGTAAGAAGCTGATAAAGAAAATGCACGATGAGGGCAACATCAAAATAGTTATGCAAGGAAAGAAGCTTAAAGGCTCATATCATCTGGTACGGATGAGCGGTAAAAAGGAGGAATGGCTGCTTATGAAAGGTAAAGACGATTTTGCCAACAAGAAAAATTTTTACCAGCATTCCGTATTAACCGGTCGGACATTAAAGGAAATTGAAAAGGATAAAAGCTCTGATACCTGGGAAAGCAATAAGAAAGGAGCTAAAGCCAATAGTGGCGATAAAAGCCACATTTTGACTGAAAACAATGAGGCAGAACTATCTTTTACTGCTGAAGATCTTGCCGAAGCGAAACGCTGGAAAACATTCCCCAAAGAATGGAAGCCACAGCTAGCGACGTTAACTGATGAAGCATTTGATGATAATAACTGGCTTTTTGAAAATAAATATGACGGCTACAGGGCTTTAATACAGATCAATGGAGGTGAAGTTAACCTGATGTCACGAAATGGGCTTTCATTCAATAAAAAGTATGAAACGCTTGTCACCTCTTTTGGTAATATTAAAGATGATATGATACTTGACGGTGAGATCGTAGTTGAAGATTCTAAAGGGAAAAGCCATTTTCAATGGCTACAGGACTATGAGGAAAGTCCCGATAAAGGGAAACTGAAATGCTATGTATTTGATATACTATATTTTAATGGTTATGACCTTACAGGATTAGCACTATTGCAAAGAAAAAAAATCCTAAAAGCTTTATTGCCTAAGGTAAATGATATAGTATACTCTAATCATACTCTTGGCAAAGGAGCACAGGCACTAAACAGCATTGCAAAGAAAGGTGGAGAAGGAGTTATTGCAAAGAAACTGGATTCGTCTTACCATGTAAACAAACGTTCTAAAGACTGGCTGAAAATAAAAGTAACCAAAGAACAGGAAATGGTTATTGGCGGTTATACCGAACCTAAAGGCACCCGTAACGGATTCGGTTCGTTGCTGATAGGTTATTACGATAATGGTAAATTAATCTATGCGGGTAAAGTAGGCACAGGATTTAATGAAACATCATTGGAAGAGATGCATAGCACATTAAAGAAGCTGGAAATAACTACCTGCCCGTTTTCTGAAAAGCCGAAAGAACCTAGTGTACATTGGGTTAAGCCTGACCTTGTAGCACAGATTAAATTTACTGAATGGACAGAGGGTGGAAGTATGCGGCATCCTGTATTTGTAGCTTTAAGAACTGATAAAAAAGCCAAGGAAGTAATACGGGAGAAACCTCTGAAAAACACAAAAAATGCGGAACAACATAATGATGCTGGTATGAAGGATTTTAAATCGGATAAAGTAGAAATCACAAATCAGGATAAGATATTCTGGCCGAAAGAAGGCTACACTAAAGGCGATGTCATTGGCTATTATAATGTTATGGCTGAATATGTGCTTAAATACATAAAGGATAGGCCTCAGTCATTGCGACGTAATCCCGATGGTATTAAAAATGAAGGTTTTTTCCAGAAGGATATGACCGGAAAAGTGCCTAAATGGGTTAAGACAAGAAAACTTAAATCATCTTCGGATGGAGAATCTATCGAGTATTTAATATGCAATGATAAAGAAACGCTTATATATATGGCTAATCTGGGATGCATTGAGATAAACCCATGGAGCAGCCGTATAGGAAGCATTAATAATCCGGATTACATTATTTTTGATCTTGATCCCAACAAAGCATCTTTGCAAAACCTTATTACCACAGCGAAGAAAGTAAAGGAAGTGCTGGATAAACTCAACATAAAAGGCTATCTGAAAACTTCAGGTGGGAAGGGGTTACATATTTTCATTCCTGTAAAACCCAATTATACTTATGAGTTAACCCGCGAGTTTTCACATTTAATAAGTCAGGCTGTTCATAAGGAATTGCCTGACATTACCAGTTTGGAGCGAATGCCTAAAAAGCGTATCGGTAAAGTTTACCTCGATTTCCTTCAGAACGGTAAAGGTAAAACCATGTCGTGTGCCTATTCTCTGCGTCCACGTGAAGGGGCTACCTGTAGCGCACCTCTTGAATGGAGTGAACTTGATAAAAGTTTTGATATTAAAAATTATAACATCAAAACCTTACCCGAGCGTGTAAAGCAAAAAGGCGATTTGTGGGACGATTTTTTCAGCAATGCTATAGACCTGAAGAAAGTTATAACTTCTCTGCAAAAATGATTTATCACTTTTGTAACTATCTGAAAATCTTTATTTAAGAATATTTAAGTTAAATTTTTTTATAAGGATTGGTTTTGTAAAATCAAATATCCTAACTTTAAGTTACAATAAGTTAAGATGTTATGGGGCAAATACCAGACAGCGAACAGCAAAGGCTTAGAGCATTAAGAAAACACAACGTTTCTGATACGGTTTCGGGTGAAGCTTTTGATAACATTACAAAACTTGCAGCTATAGTGTGTAATACTCCTATAGCAATACTCTCTTTTGTAGACGAAGACGAACTGAGTTTCAGGTCGGCAATCGGACTTAAGGACAATTCCGGTTCGCGTGAAGGATCCTTTTGTGAAACGGTTATTCATAAAGGCGAATTTTATGAAACCAATATTTCTCCTTCTACAGAACATCGCGGAAAACATTATCCGGTAGATGATGATACCTCAATTACTTTTTACGCAGGCTATCCCCTGATAGATGCTAACGGATTTGCAATAGGCACTATCTGCGTACTTGATTACCAAAACAAACAGCTTTCGCAAACTCAAATAGAGGCTTTAAGTCTTTTGGCAAAAGAAGTGATGATTCTTATAAAAGCCAGATCGGAGCGCAAAGCACTGAGAACTTATCTCGACCTGTTCAACCTTTCCGACGAAATGATGTGTATTGCAGGTGTTGATGGCTACTTTAAAAGCATTAATCCTGCATTTGAAAAAGTACTCGGATGGGACGAAAATCATCTTCTTACAATCTCCTTTCTGGAACTTGTGCATCCTGATGATGTTGAGGTTACACAAAGAGAAATCGAAAGTTTAAAGGAGGGGCGCAAAACAATCAATTTTGTGCACAGGTTCATGACAATATCAGGAGAATATAAAACACTTCAATGGTCGGCCACACCGGAGCCTCAAGAGGGAAGGCTCTATGCGATAGCAAGGGATATAACGGAGGAAAGCCATAAAGACATGGAGTTGTCGCTGAGCGAGGAGCGTGCAAGAATCTTTTTTGAAAATTCCCAGGGTTTTATGTGTACGCATGACCTTAACGGCAAATTTACTTCAGTTAATGAAGCCGGTGCAGCCATATTAGGCTATACAAAGGCTGAAATTCTTGGGATGGATCTTTTTAATATCGTTCCGCAACGCAGGCATGAGCTTGTAATAGAATATCTGAATGAAATAAAAAGGGAAGGAAGTTCTAAGGGGCAGATGGTTACACTCCACAAGAATGGAGACTATCATATATGGCAGTACAATAATATACTGGAAAGAAACCTTACCGGTGAGCCTTATGTTATAGGTAATGCGATTGATGTTACGGAACGATACAAGCTGGAAGAAGATCTTCGCAGAACCAAAGAGACACTTGAGCAAACCAATCGTGTGGCAAGGGTAGGAGGCTGGGAACTCGACGTACAAAGGCAAAAATTAACCTGGACATCTATAACAAAAGAGATTCATGAAATGCCGGCAGATTTTCAACCTACGCTGGTAGAGGCAATAAACTTTTACAAAGAAGGCCCAAGCAGGGACATAATAGGTGATGTGGTAGAGGAAGCATTTGCAAGCGGTAATGGATGGGATTTGGAACTACAGGTAGTAACCGGTAAAGGCAATGAGATATGGGTGAGGGTTATAGGAAATGCAGAAGGTGAGCCCGGGAATTACAAACGACTTTACGGTACATTCCAGGATATAACACAAATAGTAGAGCAAAGGGAAGCTCTGGTGCTTGCAATGCAAAAGGCTGAGAATGCCAACGTTGCAAAATCAGAATTTCTGGCGAATATGAGCCACGAAATACGGACTCCTCTGAATGGTGTTATTGGTTTTACGGATCTTGTCATGAAGACAAAACTTAACGATACGCAGGAGCAGTATTTGTCGATCGTTAATCAGTCTGCTAATGCTTTGCTTAGTATTATCAATGATATACTCGACTTCTCTAAGATAGAGGCCGGAAAACTTGAACTGAACATAGAAAAGTGCGATGTTTATGAGCTTGCCAGTCAGGCGGCTGATATTATCAGTTATCAGGTTCAGAAAAAAGGCCTTGAAATGCTTCTGGATGTTTCGCCCGAATTGCCCCGTTTTATATATGCTGACAGTATCCGGCTAAAACAGGTATTGGTAAATCTTTTGGGTAATGCTTCTAAGTTTACCCAAAAAGGGGAAATTGAATTGAAGATCACTCCTGTAAAACTTAGTGAGAACGAAACTACCATCCGTTTTTCAGTACGTGATACGGGTATTGGGATACCACCTGAAAAACAGTTTAAAATTTTTGAAGCATTTTCTCAGGAAGATACTTCAACTACCAAAAAATATGGAGGTACAGGGCTGGGTTTAACCATTTCAAATAAATTATTGGCCCTGATGGATAGTCAACTGGAACTGGAAAGCGCTCAGGGATCAGGCAGTACTTTTTATTTTGATGTTTCATTTGAGTCTGAAGAAGGTCAGCCAATAGTGTGGCAGGATATAGATGATGTAAAAGACGTTCTGATTGTTGATGATAATGAAAACAACAGGATAATACTGAATCAGATACTTGCATTAAAAAACATAAACGTCACAGAGGCACGAAACGGTCTTGAAGCCCTACAATTGTTGGTAGGCGGAAATAAGTATGATGTTATCCTTATGGATTACCATATGCCGGTTATGGACGGCCTGGAAACCATAAGAAAGATTCGCGAAAGCATTTATGCAACGGCAGTGCAACAACCTATAATATTGCTTCACAGCTCAGCAGATGATGAAAAAATTATTGAAACCTGCCAGGAATTGCAGGTAAGCAATCATCTTGTTAAGCCGCTTAAGATAGATGATATTTACAAATCGCTTACAAGGCTTTCTCATGAGGAACAGGTAGTCATTAAGCCTGAACAGGTAGAACAGAATGTTACTCCTTCTAAAAGCCTTTCGATATTAATTGCAGAAGATAATCCGGTTAATATGATGCTTGTTCGTTCTATTCTTAACAGGATAGTACCGGGTGCTGTTCTTATAGAAGTTGGTAATGGCCTGGAAGCAGTGGAATATTGCAAAAAGCATAAGCCTGATCTTGTTTTAATGGACATCCAGATGCCTGAAATGAATGGGTGTGAAGCTACCGAAATCATAAGAAAACAAGACGAAAGGCAATCGGTTCCTATTGTAGCATTAACCGCGGGTAATGTTCTTGGAGAAAAGGAAAAATGCCTGAATGCGGGTATGAATGATTTTGTTGTAAAGCCCATAAGGGAAGAAAATATTGTTGAGATTCTTTCAAAGTGGCTGGAAAACAAAGATTAATGTTTAAGTAAGTTGTCTTGAATGTAAATAGTATAATGTAACATCTTTGTGTTATATCATAAAGTCATTTTCTCATTATTCTATTATATTTACTCCATCCAACTAAAACAAACCGCTATGAAATTTTCTAAACTACTATGTATTGCAGTCTCATTTTTTGCATTGTGTTCGTGTCATTATGATACCACTGATGAAGCCATACATGTTCAGTACCGTGTTACGGTAGAAGATTCGATATTACATCAGGTAGATTACAGGACCGCCGGTAACACAATTATCTCTATAGATTCATTAAAACATATGAAAATGTGGCATACTACCGAATTTGTAGATGAAGATTTTGACGCTCATTTAAAAGCCACATTCGTTAATGACGGTAGTATTGACCAGCCTTACAAGCTTCATTGTTTTGTAGATGGGGAATTGGTTTCTTTAAAAGAAGGAACTATTTCGCCCTTAACAGAAAGTATGGTTGAGATTAATTATTCCGTTGTGGATTAATGAACGAAATACTTCAGTATTTTCTCATCTGATTCTTACTTATTCAGGGATTTTTTAGTGACAAATTCATTAAAAAAGAAATCTCTGTAAATATTCCCTATAGGTATTTCATTTTTGCCAATATACACTGTATTGTTGTCTACAGAATCAATTTGCTTTATATTGATAATATATGATTTGCTTACACGCACAAACATATGCTTAGGAAGCTGGTCATGAATAGCCTTGATATTAAGTCCTGTAATTACTTTTTGGTTTTCGGTATGTATAACAACATAATCCTTTAAACCCTGAATGAAAAGTATGCTGTTAAAATGAACTTTGAACATTTTGCGATCTGCCCTGACAAAAATATAATCGTCGGCTATAGACTCAATATTATTATTTATATGACCGGCTTTTAGTAGTTTGATATAAGCTTCTGCTTTTTCAACTGCTTTTTGAAAACGTACCGGTTTTACCGGTTTAATAAGATAATCAATAGCATCTACTTCGTAGCTGTCAGTTGCAAATTCAGAAAAAGCGGTCGTAAATATTACCAGGGTTTGTTTAGGTATGGTACGGGCAAATTCAATACCGTTTACTCCCGGCATTTGTATATCCAGAAATATTATATCTACGTTGTTATCTTCAAGAAAAACACCGGCAGCTTCAGGGCCATTAAAAGAGCCTGTTAGCTGAAGTTGGTCAAATTGCTCAACCAGCATTTGTATGGCTTCTCTTGCAAGGGGCTCATCATCTATAATTATACAGGTCATCGATTATAATTTAATAGTTAAAGAAACATTATAGGTTTCCTGTTCGTCTTCTATTTTCAGGGTATGCGATAATGGGAAAATAAGTTCCAGCCTTCGCTTAATATTAGCCAGTCCAAGTCCGCCTGATTTTTTTACAGCTTTTATAACAGGTTTTGAATTAACGCATTTAAAATTAAGTTCATTATTGATTACTTCAAAAAACAAATGCACATAAGACGGCCTGGATGCATCATTGTTGTGTTTGATGGCATTTTCGACGAATGAAATAAAAAGCAATGGAGGAATTTGCACTCCGTTAAGATCACCTTGTTTTGATATTACAAAATCAAAATTGTCGCGTCTTACTTTTTCCAGATTCAGGAAATCTTCAAGGAAATGAATGTCTGATGTAAGCAGTACTTTTTCTCTTGAGCTGTCATAAAGCTGATAACGTAAAAGATCGCTTAGCTTTACCAATACCTCAGAGGCTTTTTCAGGATCTTTTTTGGTTAGCACATTTGCATTATTGAGCATGTTGAAAAGAAAATGCGGATTGATCTGATTCTTCAGTTGCTCAAGTTCTGCAAGCGTCTTTGCCTGTTCGAGTTCGTGAATAAGCTGGGCATCAGATATCCATTGCTGAAAAAGTTTGACAGCAGCAGATGCAACTATAAGCACCAGAATAATAAACGAAAAGGTAAAGAAGTTGATACTATCTTCTTTAGAAGGGAGCAAATAAGGTTCAAGGTAATAATAGGTCGCTTTATATATCAGAGAAGATACAATCATGGCAGCAACAACAGAAAGGCCATAATTGAGGTACTTTTTTCGGAACAAAAATTTCGGAACAAAAAAATACATATTGCCGTATGCCAGCAACAGTATCTGGAAGAAAAAGACTATGCGGCTGTAAGTTTCGAAAGGTTCATTGTATTCCGGTGGACTATAGTAGAGAACAATGATGCTAAATACTATAAGTATCAGATGCCTGTACAGCCTGTATTTTTTAGATATAATAAATTGAAGTACCCAATTGGTATCCATCTTTTGTGTATGTAAAGTTTCACTCATAAATCAGTAATATAGATAGCGCAAATGTATTTCAATAATAAAGCAGGTAACTTCATTTTATACCAAATTAAAATTCTTGTAGACCAAAACTACTATTGGCAGTATAAATTTAATCATTCTTATTAAGTGATGAGTGTCTTGAGCTGAGATCTCATCTAACCGACTCTCCTTATAAAATATGTTACCCTAAGCGCAGTATGGATAACAAACCAGCTGATACTGTAAACCTTTAAAAATATTTAGTAGTGGCAATTCATATTTTAATATAGAAAATACTTCGTTTGGTCTATTTACGAAAATGAAGGTTTCGTAAAAAATTAGTTTAGCTCCGGATTTAATTATTAACCAAATTCTTAAAAATGGAGAAGAAAATCTTTTATGTATTGCTAATGTTGTTTACCACGGTTCATGGTGCGTTTTCTCAGGAGAAAGTGACACTCAGTGGTACTATTGCCGACAAGTCGAACAATGAAACACTTATAGGTGTGAGCATTTATATTCCGGAAGCCAATGTGTTTCTTACTACAAACTCTTATGGTTTTTATTCTGTTACGCTTCCTAAGGGAGATTATACCATTATAATAAGTAACATGGGGTTTAGTGATGTTCAGGAGCTGATTTCATTGCAGGGAAATACAAAGAGAGATTTTGTTATGGAAGAAAGCAGTAAACAGCTAGAGGAAGTAGTTATTACTTCTAACTCAACTAAAACCAATATCCGTAAACCAGAGATGAGTGTAAATAAGCTGTCGATAGCAACTATCAAAAAGATGCCGGCCGTATTGGGAGAAGTGGATGTTTTAAAATCGATACTGCAACTACCGGGAGTTACTAATGCACAGGAAGGGGCTACAGGTTTTAACGTAAGGGGAGGATCTGTCGACGGAAACCTGGTACTATTGGATGAGGCGGTAGTATACAATACATCACACCTTTTTGGTTTCTTCTCTGTGTTCAATTCCGACGTCATTAAAGACCTTAAGTTATACAAAGGTGGTATCCCGGCTAATTTTGGAGGTAGGATATCTTCGGTACTTGATATTTACCAAAAGGAAGGGAATAATAAAGAATACCATGCAACAGGCGGAATAGGGCTTATATCAAGCCGACTTTTGGTTGAAGGGCCTATCCTAAAAGAGAAGAGTTCATTTGTTGTTGCAGGAAGAGGATCTTACATGCATTTGTTCCTAAAACTTGCCGATGAGCCTAATTCTGTTTATTTCTACGACCTTAATGCAAAACTTAATTACAAGCTTAATGAAAATAACAGCCTTTTTATTTCCGGATATTACGGCTATGATTATATGAATTTTAATGATGCCCTGATTAATGATTACAGTAATAGCTTGCTTAATGTAAGATGGAATCATATTTTTTCTGATAAACTATTTTCCAATGCATCGGCTATATACAGCGATTATGATTATGCACTTAAAATAAAGTATGCAGGACTTAATGGTGTTACCGAAATTAAGAACTATAATTTTAAATATGATTTCAGGCATTATGTGACGAATAATTTTGTACTGAATTATGGTATCAATTCCATCTATTACAATTTTAATCCGGGTACAATTACACCATTTGACGGTATGTCGAGCGTAAACCCCGAACAGCTTGAAAAGAAATATGCTTGGGAAAATGCAGCTTATATAAGTGCAGAACACAAATTTACCGATAAGCTTTCCATGACTTACGGATTGCGTTACAGTAACTTTTTAAGGCTGGGTAAAGAACTGAGAAACATATATGCCAACAATCGTCCTGTAGTTTTTAATGAGAACTTTCAGGTTTATGAAGAGGCAGACCCTACAGGTACTATTCAGTATGACAGAAATGAGAAAATTGCCGGTTTTGATAATCTTGAGCCGAGATTAGGAATTTCCTATGCTCTGGATGACAATCAGTCTATAAAAGCGAGTTACAATCGTATGAGCCAGTATATTCATCTTATATCAAATACTGCATCTGCAACACCTCTTGATGTATGGGCACCTACGGATCAATACCTGAAGCCTGAAATTCTTGATCAGGTAGCTGTGGGGTATTTCAGGAATTTCAGTGATGATAAATACTCACTGGAAGCAGAGACTTTTTACAAAAAAATAAAAAATAAGGCCGATTATATTGATGGTGCCGATCTGATTGCTAACAGGGCGATTGAAAGGGTAATGCTTAATGGTGAGGGGCGTGCCTATGGTTTAGAGCTTATGGTTAAAAAGAATACAGGGAAACTTACGGGATGGCTATCCTATACCTTATCAAGAGCAGAACAGCGCACACCGGGAGGCATAGCTGGCGGCCCCGGTATAAACAATGGCGACTGGTACCGTGCTAACTATGATAAGACCCACAATTTGTCATTGACAGTTGCTTATCAGTTCAATAAGAAATGGTCCTTTGGAGGTACATTTACTTACCAAAGCGGTAAAGCAGCTACATTTCCAAATGGTAAATACCAGTATCAGGGCATAACAGTAGCTAATTATGGAACAAGGAATGATGACAATCTTTCGGCCTACCATCACCTGGACCTTTCGGCAACATGGGTACCTAAACCGGATAAAAATAAAGGCTGGCAAAGCGAATGGGTATTCAGCATATACAATATATATGCAAGAAGCAATGCCGCTTCATACACCTTTGGGCAAAATCAGGATACAGGAGCAAATGAGGCAAAAAGATTATCCATTTTCGGTATCGTACCAGGAGTTACCTACAATTTCAAGTTCTAAGAATAAAAATTAAAAATATATACTATGAAACTATATAAAATATTATCGTTGCTGATTGCTTTTGCAATGATTTCCTGTGAAGATGTTATCAGTGTTGATCTCGATACAGCGGCTTCACGTTTGGTTATAGATGCTTCTATAGACTGGGTAAAAGGAACTCCGGGCAATGAACAAAAAATAATCCTTTCTACAACTACTGGCTATTACAATGCTGATTTTCCTACGGTATCCGGGGCAGAAATAACCGTAACTAATACTTTGGGAACTGTATTCAGTTTTGTTGAATCCGCCAATACAGGAGAATATGTATGCACCAATTTTGAGCCGGTAATAGGAGAGACCTATCAAATGGTAATACATCTAAATGGACAAACCTACACTGCAAGCGAAACACTTACTTCGGCTCCGGATATTATGGAAAATATCGAACAGGATAACGAAGGAGGTATGGGAGGCGATGAGGTAGAAATTACCTTTTACTATCAGGATAATCCTTTAGTGGATAACTATTATCTTTTCGGGATAAGATCACCTCAGGTGGCATTTCCGCAATATGAAATTGAGGATGATGAGAACAATCAGGGTAATGTTGTGCCCGAATATTATTCGCATGAGGATTTAAAACCCGGCGACGTTGTAAACATTAGATTATATGGTATATCTAAACAGTATCATGATTATATGAATAAGCTTATCATAGCTTCAGGAGCTGATACAGGGCCTTGGCCTGCAACGCCTTCTGCTGTGCGTGGTAATGTTGTAAACCAGACAGACTTTAATAATTATGCTTTTGGTTATTTCAGGCTTGCCGAGGTAACTGTTAGGGATTATACAATACAATAGGTGGTTTCATGTTTTGGTTGAAAGTAGAGAATTATATATTTAAATCTCTACGGATTAAAGAAAAGGCAACAAAATTTTTGTTGCCTTTTCTGATTTTAAAATGGATGCTGATTAACCGTAAACAATTCAATTTTCTCATCTTTACCTCTTAATTCATTTTCTCCCATTGAAATAACTCTGTAATGCTCCTTCAGATTGAGTTTATCAATAAGAAAACGGGATATAAGAAAATCAACATTATATTGATTGCAAAGCGCTTCGATTCGTGCTGTAGTGTTAAGTACATCTCCTGTAAAAATTATTTCTTTTTTAAGTACGCCAATTTCACCGGTAGTTACTTTTCCAAAATGTAATCCTGCTTTAAAGCTGGGTATTACGCCATACTTTTCCTGATAAGCCGCTGCTTTTTTGACTAAAGATTCTTTCATGGCAAAAAAGCAATGTATGCAATTATTGTTTTTAAGGCCTTTGTCCAGTTTCCATGTCAGGATCATTTCATCACCTGCATATTGATAGATCTCTCCGGAATGCTCAATCACGGAGTCTGACAGGTCATAAAAATACTGTTGCAGCATTACAAAGTATTTAGCATGGCCGAGTTTTTCTGCAATCTGGGTTGACGATTTCATATCCAAAAACATAAATATCCTTTCTTCTTCTACAGGCTTGTAGTATTTTCCTAAAAAGAAATTACTCAATTTTACTGTTCCTATGCTTTCACTTACTTCTGTATAGAATTGGGTCACTACGATTATTGAGGCAATGTAGATAAGGACGCCTAAAAACGAATAGTCACTAAAGAAGATCCATATACCTTGCCAAAAATATGCATGTGTAATCGTTTCAGGTATATCGTTAGCTGTAACTATGAATGTAATGATGAGAAAGAATAGTATGAGTATTAAATAGATAACAGATTTATAAAATATCTTTTTAGTAAAACTCTTTCGGCTGAACCAGTTGCTAAAATAAAAAATCTCCAGAATGCCTATAATGATTCCGATAAACAGTGCTATCATGGGAATTACAATACTATTTTTCTCAAAAATATATTGATTTCCCGATGCAGGATAATACTTTAAATCTCCAAGGAGCCCTCTCTCAAGCAGTATATAGATCCCGCTGAATAATAACCACATAACTCCGAATGGTACTATGCGTAAAATATTCCTTTTTATCCTGGGTGATAACATATACTGGGGAATTTAATTCTTGCAAGGTATTAATTTTTTGAAGTGATTATGATAAAAAGATTACGTTTCAAATCATGTACTAATACACTAATACTGTTTATAAATAAAAAAGCTTATTTTTGTTTTTAGGAGGTCTTATGAAACAACTGTTCGACTATATAAACAATTATTCAGCTAAAAAAATTTCAGAAAAGGATTTTGAAATTATTAAAGGCTATTTTATCCATAAACGGATTCGTAAAAAGCAATATTTTTTGCAGGATGGCGAAGTATGTAAATATTTTGCTTTCATAGTGCATGGTGCTATGCGTCAATATTATATCGACGACAAAGGTATTGAGCATGTTGTGCAGCTATCGGTTGAAAACTGGTGGGTAGGAGACAGGGAAAGCTGGACGATGGGGTCTCCTTCGGTATACAATATTGATGCATGGGAGGATACAGAATTGCTGTTAATGACAAGGGCAAGCGCGATTGAACTACTCGAACGTTTTCCCGCTTTTCATGCTATGGCCACAGCAATGGATGAAAGGAATAATATTGCTAACCAAAGGAGGATAACTTCTTCGATAAGTGGTAGTGCTGAAAAGCGTTATACCGACTTTGTATCGTGTTATCCTAATCTGGTAGCACGTTTTCCGCAGCATATGATAGCCTCTTACCTGGGCATTACAAAAGATACCCTGAGCAGGATAAAGCGCCAACTGCTTCGAAAACAATAAACATAAAATTCACATTATAATTAGTAGACTTAGGTCTACTTTTTTTTTCGACATATGTCATCTTCAATCATTGTTGCAAGCATGAACTTTGCTAAATAACATCCCAATGCCTTTGTGAAGATTTTGATTATTTAGATGTGCTGAGAGCGAACAGGCAGGATTAATTCTATTGATAATTAATAACCGTTAATATCTTAATCTTATGCAAAAAAGTATCAAAACAGGGCTTGAAGCCCTGCTGCGTCCTGAAGACAGTATTGTAGTATTGATCGATCACCAGCCTTTTCAGTTCGCTAACCTTAACAGTCATGAACCTACTATGGTAATAAACGCTGTAACCGGACTTTCTAAAGCGGCCAAAATTTTTAACGTGCCAACGATCCTTACTACAGTTATTGAAGAACGTGGCGGTTTGATCATTAAACAAATTCAGGATGTATTCCCTGAACAAAAACCTATTAACCGTACGTTAATTAATACATGGCAGGATCCTAATGTTACAGATATCGTAGCAAAAAGCGGACGTAAACAGCTTATAATAGCCGGTTTGTGGACTGAAGTATGTGTTGCTATGCCTGCTATTCAGGCAGCTGCTGAAGGGTATGATGTATTTGTTGTTACTGATGCCTGTGGAGCTGTTTCTGTTGAGGCTCATGATATGGCCTTACGCCGAATGGTGCAACATGGCATTACCCCAATAAATTGGGTAGCGGTTGCTTCAGAATGGCAACGTGACTGGGCACGCACTGAAACTGCTGCTGAAATGGCCGGTTTAATGATAGATCATGTAGGAGCAAGCGGAGTAGCATTTGCATGGGAGTTACAGCTACTTGCTACACCGGTACCTGGAAACTAATTGTACTCACAGCAACATTCTGATTCTATCAGAGTGTTGCTTCCTATTTATTGTAAAATTACACCAATTCATAATGTTATGAACAATGAAGCACAAATGATGGAAGATAATCTCAATCTGGTGTGGAATGAAAGAAATTCTGCAATCAGGCTAAAAGCCATCGAAAGTATTTACGCTCCGGATGCCAATCTGTATCATGTAGGGCATCAGGTGACGGGACTTGACGCAATCAACCAAAGTGTAACAGACACACTACAACATTTGCCTCCTGATTTTGTGTTTACAAAACTTAAGCCGGTAATATTAAATAACAATATTGGCAGACTCATCTGGGGAGCAGGCCCCAAAGGGCAGCAGCCTGTTGCTACAGGAATGGATGTAGCCCTGTTTGAGAACGGCAGGATTAAATCGCTTTACGTTTTCCTTGATAACTAAGCTGCAAAATATTCAGGAGCAGATTACAAATTATTACAACAAACCAAAATGACAAATAAAGAGATCGTATTAAAGGCAATGGATGAATTCTTTCACAAGAGAGATAGTTCTGCTATAGACAAATACTGGTATGAATCGTATCAGCAACATAATCCATCAATGATAAATGGGCATGAAGGACTTAAAAATATATTAGGTATATTAGATAAAGATTTTAAATGGATTCCGGGTATCATTGTTGAAGAAGGGGACATTGTGATAACACACAGCCTTGTTCATGGGTGGGGACCTGTGCCTGTAATTGTTGTTGATATTTTCAGGCTTGAAAATGGAAAGATTGCTGAACACTGGGATGTTGTACAGGAAGAAGTTCCGGCTTCAAAATCGGCAAACGGTAATGCTATGACATCGTTTTAATTTTGTAAAATGAAAAACAATCTAACAGGCAATACCTATAAGATGGAAACGGAGTTTTTGAAAGTAAAACTCTTCTTCAAATCAGATAATTCGATGGAATTTACCATCTTGGATGGCGAACTTACTGCGATAGGACATACCGAAACAGTTGAAACAACAATAGCTGAAGTCCGTCCTAATGTATATATGGTTGCATGGAAAGAAATTTCAGGTGCTACTGTAACTCATGTGGAAGATCATGAAAATGGAATTGTTTATAGCAACGCTACCTTACCGGATGGCAATTTCTATACAATGAAAGGTACAATAGAACCATTTGTAGGCTAAGTATATTTAATTGACAGATTGCCAACATTTTTAAAAGACATAATCAAACAGAAATAGCAATGGAAATAGGAATAGATAGTTTTGCCTCTGCCATGTATGGAACTAATACCCTAAGCAGTGTTGATGCGATGGAACAATTACTGGAACGTATTGTAAAGGCTGATGAAGCAGGGCTGGACGTGTTTGGGATTGGTGAACACCATAAAAAAGAATTTCTTGATTCGGCACCGGACGTTATACTTGCCGCTGCGGCTGCAAGGACTAAACGCATTCTTTTAGGCAGTGCTGTAAAAGTGTTGAGTACAGACGACCCTGTAAGGGTATATCAAAGTTTTGCCACGCTTGACCTGATCTCTAAAGGGCGTGCAGAGATTGTAGTAGGCCGTGGTTCTGCTATAGATGCCTATCCGCTTTTTGGGTATAGCCTTAAAGACTATGATGCGCTGTTTAAAGAAAAATTGGATTTATTGCTAAACATACGCGACAATGAATTTGTTACATGGTCAGGCCAGTTTAGGCCGCCAATGGACAATCAGCCGGTTTATCCAAGGGCAATGCAGGAAAAACTCCCCGTATGGCTTGGTGTAGGAGGTACCCCTGAATCTTTTGTACGTGCAGGTTCTTTAGGGCTACCTTTAATGGTAGCGGTTATTGGTGGTGAAACTGAGCGTTTTCGTCCGTTGGTAGACTTGTATCGTGAGGCAGGACGCAAGGCAGGTTTTTCACCTGAACAGCTTAAGGTCGGACTCCATTCCCCAGGGTACGTGTCTGATACGGATGAGAAGGCGATTGCAGAATATTATCCCGGTTATCAGGAGCTATGGACAAGGTTAGGTAAAGAGCGAGGCTGGCCACCGGTAACGCGTGCGCAGTTCGATTCATTGATTGCACCCAGAGGTGTATTGGCTGTTGGCGGACCTGAAGAGGTAGCTAAAAAACTGGTGAGACATAGCAAAGCCCTTGGTGGAATAGACAGATTCACTTTCCAGATGGATAATGCAGGACTTTCACATGAACAGTTGTTACATTCTATAGCGCTGATAGGTAATGAAGTTATCCCTTTAGTAAAAAAAATAAGCAGTCAGGAAGCGTAAATAAAAAGAGTATCTGTATAAAGATGCTAAAAACGTGGCAATATTAAAAAAGGAAAACAATGGAAATAGTATTGAAAGAACAAGGAGGCAAAGGTTCTGCACTTGCAAAAGAGAACGATAAGAATGCCGGAACGATGACGTATTCAATAGCAGGAGCTGAACTGATTATAATAGATCATACCGAAGTTGATCCTGCTTTTAATGGTAAGGGAGTAGGCAAACAGATGTTGTATAAAATTGTAGAAAAGGCAAGGGAAAATAATATAAAAATTATACCCTTATGCCCATTTGCGGCTTCTGTATTCAGAAAAGAAGAAGACATTCAGGATGTATTAAGGTCATAATTATCAATTTATGGAAATTATAAAAGAATATCAAAGAGATAATTTGACGGTTATATGGAAACCGGGCAAATGTATACATGCCGGAGTATGCGTAAAAACGCTGCCCAAAGTTTACAATCCAAAGGCTACACCATGGATTACATGTGATAATGCTTCGGTAGAAGCATTAAAGAGCCAGATTGAAGCTTGTCCGTCGGGAGCACTGACCTACAGGGAATCCTAATTATTAAAGCAGATATTTAAATAAAGATTCCAATTGTGTTTTTTAAGACACAATTGGAATCTATTGTTAATACTAATACACCCTTTAAGGATTATTGAACAATCAACTTTTTAGATACGTTAAAAGTTCCCGAACTTATTGTTACAACATATATTCCTGCAGAAAGACTGTGATTAATTTTTCCCGATTCGGTTTGTTTGTTAACTAAGACCTGTCTGCCATTTATATCTGTAACTGTTATTGTTGCAACATCTCCGGATTGTATTTCCGGCATTAGGATATTAAATTCTTTGTCATATGACGGGTTTGGATAAATAGTAACTAATGAACTATTTTCTTCCTCGTTGCTGGTATTGATCCTGGATGATGTAGTAGTCTGAAATAACCATTGTGCACTTTCCCAGTTGTTTTGAAATTTAGCACATACCTTTTATAAGATAGTTGCGCAAATAGTTAGACTCAACATTTTAAAACAACTTTGCAATCGATATTTAATTTTTAAAATCATAAAACATTAATTAAATATCCAAAAAACAAAACTCGGTTGCTCTTTTAAACTTG
>QFQM01000028.1 GCA_003243255.1 Flavobacterium psychrophilum
CTCGTCAATCATTTGCGTCAACATTTTCTGCGCATCGGCAAATAGCACCTTAGCCTGTTCGCCTACAACCTCATCATTAAGTATTGCAGGATATTTACCATGCAAATCCCACGTTTGGAAGAAAGGCGTCCAGTCAATAAAATCTACCAGTTCTGACGGATGGGGTTCAATTGTCGCTACTCCTGTAAACTTAGGCGTTACCGGAGTATAAGCATTCCAGTCCAGTTGCAGCTTATTACGGCGTGCATCTTCAATACTCAGGAAATCCTTATCGCGTGAGCGATTCAGGTAACCCTCCCGAAGTTTGTCATATTCCTCACGTATACTCTTTGAATAATCCCTTTTAGTGGCAGTATTCAGTAAATTACCTGCAACAGTTACCGCGCGCGATGCATCGTTAACATGCACCACGGTTTCGCGATATTCAGGAGCTATTTTAACAGCAGTATGTGCGCGTGAAGTCGTTGCCCCACCTATCATTATCGGAATACTGATGTTCAGCTTATCCATTTCTTTAGCCAGGTATACCATCTCGTCAAGTGAAGGTGTGATTAGTCCGCTAAGACCAATAATATCAACCTGCTCTTTTACCGCAACTTCAATAATTCTTTCCGGTGGCACCATTACGCCAAGGTCAATTATCTCAAAATTGTTACAACCTAAAACGACCGCAACAATATTTTTTCCGATATCGTGAACATCTCCTTTTACGGTAGCCATCAGTACCTTACCGGCACTTGAGGACTTGCCGTCTTTTTGAGCTTCAATAAACGGAAGCAAATAGGCTACTGCTTTTTTCATCACCCGTGCCGATTTTACCACCTGCGGCAGGAACATCTTTCCGCTTCCGAAAAGATCGCCTACTACATTCATACCATTCATCAGGTTAATCTCGATAACCTCAATAGGTTTCGATGCCTGCTGTCTTGCCTCCTCAACATCGATCTCGATGAATTCGTCAAGGCCTTTTACAAGCGCATGCGTAAGCCTTTCCTGTACCGGAAGCGAACGCCATTCCTGATTCTGCTTCTCATTTACCTTTGCATCTCCTGTTACATTTTCGGCAAATGCCAAAAGGCGTTCGGTAGCATCATCACGTCGGTCAAGCAATACATCTTCGATATGTTCCAGAAGATCTTTCGGAATCTCGTCGTAGATTTCAAGCATTTCCGGATTTACGATACCCATATCCATACCATGACTAATCGCATGGTACAAAAATGCCGAGTGCATCGCTTCCCTTACTTTGTCATTACCGCGAAAAGAGAATGACACATTACTCACTCCGCCGCTTACGTGGGCATACGGGAGGTTTTCACGAATCCATTTGGCAGCAAGGAAAAAGTCGAGCGCATTTTTGCGGTGTTCTTCCATACCTGTTGCCACAGGAAATATATTCGGGTCAAAAATGATATCCTCGGGAGCAAAGCCTACTTTATCAACCAGTATATCATACGAGCGTTTACATATCTCGATACGTCTTTCATAAGTGTCAGCCTGGCCTACCTCATCAAAGGCCATAACAATTACGGCAGCACCATAACGTTTTACTTTTTTAGCATGAGCTATAAATAATTCCTCGCCCTCTTTAAGGCTGATGGAATTTACCACGCTCTTACCCTGCGTAACTTTAAGTCCTGCCTCGATAATTTCCCATTTCGAACTATCTATCATCACAGGCACACGGGCGATATCCGGCTCAGATGCTATAAGGTTCAGGAAGGTAGTCATGGCATGCACGCCATCCAGCATCCCTTCATCCATATTGATATCGATGATCTGCGCACCACCATCTACCTGCGCACGGGCAATATCAAGAGCCTCCTCATATTTTTCTTCTTTAATAAGACGGAGGAATTTTCGCGAACCCGTAACGTTTGTACGCTCGCCTATATTTACAAAGTTGCTTTCCGGAGTTACGATTAAAGGCTCCAGACCACTCAACTTGAGATATTTTTGGTTGTTGGTTGTCGGTTGTCGGTTGTCGGATCTATCTACGGACATCTCACAGCTTTTTGTAATAATTAATAAATCCATTCAACAGCCTCTTACAAGCCTGTATCAATTCAAACACTTCATTAAATTGCGATTCATCTATATACTTTTGATCTAATGCTAAAAAACATTGTGTTTCCAACTCGTATAAAGATCCACGCGATATGTGAAGAAAATGTATCGTATCTTTTGAAGTCTGCCTTCCACATCCTTCAGCTATATTTGAAGGAATCGAAACGGCACATCTTCGCAATTGGTTTGTTAAACCAAATGTTTCTTCCTTTGGAAATTGTTTCGATATGTTATATATAAGATTAGTCAGTTTTCTTGATTCTAACCAAACATCTAATTTTGTATAATCCATTACTCTTTAAACACGTTATAATCTGACAACCATCAACCGACAACTGACAACCTTCTGGGTTTATAATCTTTGGCAGCTTCGGCTATAAGACGGATATGTTCCGGCGTAGTGCCACAGCATCCGCCAATGATATTGATAAGGTTATCGTCAAGGTATTCTTTAATAAGAACCTGCATTTCTTCAGCGGTTTGGTCATATTGTCCAAAAGCATTTGGCAGTCCTGCATTAGGGTGTGCCGAAATACTGAACGAGGTATTGTGCGCCAATCTTTTCAGGTAAGGTTTCAACTGGTCAGCACCAAGGGCGCAGTTAAAGCCTACGCTCAACAATGGCAAATGCGATATAGAAATCAGGAAAGCCTCAACCGTTTGCCCCGAAAGCGTACGTCCCGAAGCATCGGTAATCGTACCACTTACCATAATAGGAATATCCAGACCTAATTCGTCTTTTACTTCTTCAATAGCAAAAAGAGCCGCTTTGGCATTCAGCGTATCAAAAATGGTTTCAACCAAAAGCAGGTCACAACCGCCATCAATAAGTGCTTTTACCTGCTCTTTGTAGGCAATCAGCAAATCGTCAAAGGTTACAGCACGAAAACCCGGATCATTTACATCAGGGCTCATACTGGCCGTACGGTTAGTCGGACCTATTGATCCTGCCACAAAACGGGGCTTATGAGGTTCCTTTGCCGTAAACTCATCAGCGACCTCGCGGGCTATGCGTGCCGATTCATAATTCAGTTCATACACCAGATCTTCCATATGGTAATCCGCCATACCGATAGTAGTTCCCGAAAACGTATTGGTCTCTACAATATCGGCACCTGCCGCAAAATATTGGGCATGCACATCACGAATAGCCTGTGGCTGCGTAAGCGACAACAGGTCATTATTACCTTTTAAGGGATGTGGAAAATCTTTGAAACGCTCTCCGCGAAAATCTTCTTCCGAAAAATTATAGCGCTGCAGCATAGTACCCATAGCTCCGTCGAGCACGAGTATCCTTTCATTTATGGCGTCTTGTATTTTTGACATTTTTACAGTTTCGGGTTTATGGTTTGGCGTTCAGAGTTACTTCTGAGCACCTTGAAAAAATCCCATAACAAAACAGCAAACGACCTCAGGGTTATGAATCCTGCGTTCATTACCGTTGTACTTAAATTATGTCATCAAAATTGGGAGTGAGAATATTGCGAGAGCAATATTTCGTGTGTTATCTATCCGCGCTGTAGCTTGGTAGAATTTAGCACCTTCTTTAGAGATAAAGGGTTGCTAAGGCTTCATCGGGTCTATTCCCTCTGCCTTTCGTGATAACATATCAGTGTGTTAAAGAACACTGCAAAGAAACAACATAAATTTGTGGTTTGCAAATTTGTTTTATTTTTGATTTAATGTAACGTCAAACCAATGCAAGCCAACCCTTTCAACCCCTTCCCTATTCTCACCACCGAAAGACTCATCCTCAGGAAAATTTCACCGGATGATGATCAGTCCGTATACCTTCAACGTTCCAGCCCGGTTGTAAATAAATATATTGCACGTACTCCTGTTGCCGATATTACTGAAGCTCAGGCATGGATCGCCAAAATAAATAATAATGTAGATTTAGGATTGAGCATCAACTGGGCGATTACCCTTAAAGATAGCGGAACTTTTATCGGTCTTATCTGTCTGTGGAATTTCTCTGAAGATCGAGCTATTGCCGAGACGGGTTATGAGTTATCCCCCGACTATCATGGTAAAGGCTACATGAACGAGGCGTTGCAATGTGTATTGGATTATGGTTTCTCTAAACTCAATCTGAAAACCATTACCGCCTATACCCATCGTGAAAACAATAAATCATTAGCGCTTTTAAAAAAGAATGGTTTCATCTGGAACGAAGGTGAAATTGACGAAGGCTTTCCGCATAATGTGATCTACTCCATATCAAAATAAAAAAGACAGGCACACTACAACCTGTCTTTTTAAAAAACCAAACCAATCTAATTACAAGGCTGCCTTATGCTACAGCCTTTGTTTTTTGGGCAATCGCCAGTATCGCTTCAAAAAGCTCATGGGCCGCTGCCTTATCATTACCTTTCGGCAAATCGATAAAATTATAATCGAGACCGCGATTTAGTGCGGTACGTGATACTTCGTTTTCAAAATCAGGATGCTGATTTTTGAGGTTATCATTTATTGACACCAGGTTAAAGCCACTTTTTACAAGTCCGGCATATTCTTTTATAAACTCAGCACTTCCGGTAGCATCTACGGCTACAACATTCTCCAGGTTATTGGCATATACGTAATCCACTACGTTTTCCAGCTTAAATGGAATGCTGAACTGAATAAAGTTCGCTTCCCACGAATATTTAGCACCTTCTTTCTCAAAAAAGGCTACTGTTGAGTTAGTAATTACAGGAAACCTGATATCTATCTGTTCCTCTATGGCAAGTTCTTTACGGCTTTTTACCGCTTTATTGATGAGAGCGCTCCCGGCTTTGCCGATACCAAAAAGCACTATGTTTATTTTATGATTCATGAGATTAATTTTAAAAGAAAGAAACGGCCTCCAGCCCATCCGGAGGCCGTTTTCTTAACAAACAAACAAACAAAAAACAACTTATAACAAAACTTATATTTTCCGACCTCTCTTCAGCCCTCTACAACAGGTTGATTATCAACACTCTTGCGTAAATCATTTTGGGTTAGTTTATCTGAGCATTCCCCTCTTGAGAGGAACTGAGAGCGTGTCATTCTATTTAATTATAGGAATACTCCTTAAACAGCGTCACATCTACCGGAGTATTATTCACCAGGTTATCATAGACCGGGCTGCGTCGCTGTACTTCCTTAAGCCAGTCCTGCAAAGCCTCTAATGTTGTTACTGCGGCAGGCTTAAGGGTGATTTCGATATTATTGAAACCCGGCCTGTTTTTGCCATTCGTTTTCGGCTGGTTCAGGTTTCCGGTGATTTCTATCTGCAAAGATTTCAGGGTAATTCCCTGCTCACTTGCCACCTGCTGCCCCAAAGCATTGATGCAACCGGCAAAGCCGGCAAGGATATATTCGTAAGGGTTTGGCCCCTCTAATTCAGGATATTTAGCATTTTCGCTTATGCGAAGGTTAGCGTTTAAAGTCTTCACTACAAACTGGCTGTTGTTGCCGGAGTAGCCTAATACGTTGATGGAATTTGCGTTCATAGCTGTAAAATTTTATGGTTATTGAAAGATGATTAAACTAAAAAAGGTCCTTTTGGCTGGGAAAACCAAAAGGACCTGACACTTGAATTTGAAAACTAAGATCTATGTCGAATACTTTTGGCAACATCGTAAAAACATAATACACCATGTGATACACCATGTACATGTACAGAATGTGCAATAAAAATGGTTAAATATGTTAGAAAATGTTCTCATCGTATTGTTCAGAAATATTGTAATAAAAAAGCCCCTGCTGTTGGCAGGGGCTTCGAATGTTATATAATTTTAAAATCTAAAATTAGTCAACAGCTACCCCTGCGGAAGAGTTCCACATGCAGAAATAGGTATGACAAATAATTGATTTCATTTTTCTCAGATTTTGATATCACAAACTTCGAAAGTATTTTTTACCTGACCAAACAAAATTTTAAATTTTAACATATATCGTTTTCGAAAACAGCATATTAAATATTATATATTTAAACATTTTCAGCACTATGCTGATTTTAACATTTCAGTCATATCCGCCTTTCCGTAACTATCTAAAATTAAAATGCTAAATCAGTTTTTTTTATTCAGATTAGCTTTTTACCTTTGTGTCCTAAAATTAGAGGAAAGATTTGACTGATTGCGACCTCATGAAAAAATGCTAAAGCAGGACCTCCCTACTTTTTAGCCGTATCGCAATTTCTTTACTCTACTAAAATTATAGAGAATACTATGGCTTATTTATTTACGTCAGAATCAGTGAGCGAAGGGCATCCTGATAAAATTGCTGACCAGATTTCAGATGCACTGATTGACAACTTCCTTGCTTTCGACCCAGAGTCTAAAGTTGCCTGCGAAACCCTTGTTACTACAGGGCAGGTTATTCTTGCAGGTGAAGTAAAATCTAAAATATATCTTGATGTACAGCAGATAGCACGTGATGTTATCCGTAAAATTGGCTACACTAAGAGCGAGTATATGTTTGAAGCTAACTCTTGCGGTGTGCTTAGTGCTATCCACGAGCAGTCACAGGATATTAACCAGGGTGTAGACCGTGCCAGTAAGGAAGATCAGGGCGCAGGAGACCAGGGTATGATGTTTGGTTACGCTACAAACGAAACCGAAGATTATATGCCTTTAGCACTTAACCTGTCGCATAAACTGCTTCAGGAGCTTGCTGCACTTCGCCGTGAGAACAGCGAGATCGCATACCTTCGTCCGGATGCAAAATCTCAGGTTACACTTGAGTATGACAATAACAATAAGCCTGTGCGCATTGATGCTATTGTTATCTCTACACAGCATGACGATTTTGCTGATGAGCCTGCAATGCTTGCAAAAATCAAAAAAGACATTATTGAGATACTTATACCAAGGGTAATTAAAAACAACCCTCAGTATGCGCATCTTTTCAATGATAAGATCGAGTACCACATCAACCCTACAGGTAAATTTGTAATTGGTGGGCCTCACGGTGATACCGGACTTACAGGAAGAAAAATCATCGTAGATACTTACGGTGGTAAAGGCGCTCACGGTGGTGGTGCATTCTCTGGAAAAGACCCAAGTAAAGTAGACCGTAGTGCTGCATACGCAACACGCCATATCGCTAAAAACCTTGTAGCAGCAGGTGTAGCTGACGAGATTCTTGTACAGGTTTCTTATGCTATCGGTGTTGCTAAACCAATGGGTATTTACATCAATACATACGGCACTTCTAAATTAAGCCTTACCGATGGTGAGATCGCTAAAAAAGTAGAAGAGCTTTTCGATATGCGCCCTTACTTCATCGAGCAGCGCCTTAAGCTTAGAAACCCTATATACAGCGAAACTGCTGCTTACGGACACATGGGCCGCAAGCCGGAGACTGTTACCAAAACCTTTAAATCGCCAAGCGGTGATGTAAAAGAAGTAACAGTAGAACTATTTACATGGGAAAAACTTGACTATGTAGAAAAAGTAAAAGCTGCTTTCGGGATATAATCCTAGAAAACATCATGATAAAAGAAAGTCCCGTTTGCATTAGCAACGGGACTTTTCTATTTCAGAACTAAACAAAAATAACACTTCACTTTTTAAGAGTAAAAATACTCGAGGCCTGCATATAATATTATAAACGTAATTAATCCCGCAACTAATATCAAAACGATATATCGCTTTGCCGGCATAAGGTTTTGCTCAAAATAGTTCATAATGATATAAAGTACTGCTGCCAGCATTACCACCACTGAGGCACATACAAGAGCCGCAGTGAGATTACTGAACTCATCGTCTCCCACCTGCCAAATCAAGATCAATAGGCTAAAAGCAACTATTATCGGTATGCTTTTAATAAACTTATCCATTACAGCAGTCATCAAATACGTTTAATTTTTATATCCAGATGGCTTGTTTTCTCTGCTAAAAATTCAAGCCAAACCAAAAATAGAGATTAAGGTGTAGAATAAAACCACAATGTAATATATATAGACCAAGTGCAAAAAAAGCTGTCAAAAGACAGCTTTATAACAGGATTATACTTATAAGTTATATTTTATGGTAAGCAATAAATACCTTGGCTGAACCCTGTAACGCGAAGTACGGGTAGATACCTGACTAAAGCTATCATCGTTTAATGATGTGGTATTTAAAAGGTTAGTTCCGCCAACTTTAAACTCCCAGTGACTGTTTTTTTGACGGTACATAATGTCTGCGCTAAGAAAATCGTATTCATTATCCGATGTTTTGGTATCGTTGTAATAATGCGTGTATTCATAGTTTGCAGTAACCGTAAAAGCATCCCAAAAGAAATAATCAAAGTTTACAAAAGGGCTATGATTATAGAACTTATTGTCGGCATAGTCATTCAGCGTAAGCGAATATCCAAGTTCCAGGTTTGGCCATGTTTTATAATTAGTCCCAATGCTTGTTACGTAGGTTTGTGACACCTGCTCGTTGCTCTGTCTTATAGAGTTCGCAATATTTACTTCTGTTCCGTTGGCAGCATCATACCTGAAGTTGTTGAACTTATTCCACGAAACATTAGCATTTATGGATGCTTTATAAAAACGTGCAAAACTTCTGCTGTACCCTGCCGAAGCCGTAAGCGATTCATCTGTAAAAGGAGAATTCTCAACTGTACTCACCTGGTTTATACCGTCAAATGCCGAAAGGCTCTTAATAGCATCCATCCTGTGGTTATACGATAAATTACCATAAATCTGTGTAAAGTTGAACATATTGTATTTAAAATAGCTCAGTGAGTGGTTTTGATACAAACCGTTTTTCAGGTTTCTGTTACCCTGAAACAACGACTTATAACTATTCAGTACCAATCCTCTTGCAAAATCAGATACATCTGTAAAATCAGTTGTCATAGAGTAATTGTAGGTAAGCCTCTCCGATTTTTTAATCTGGAATTGCGCAAACACATCCGGCAATACCCTGAAGAAGTTATTCTCTACTCTCGACCCCAACTGATCGTTATACATAGTGTAGCTGTGTGCACTCACCCCGGGATTGAATTCAAATTTACCGGTGATGAACCTGTAATGGAGTGCTACAAAAGCATCGTTAAAACCATATCTTACGTTATTAGTTGTTGAAGCACCAAGATCTTTTTCCGTATTATCATCTAACAACTGGAAAATTGATGAATCAAATCGCTGATAAGAATAGGTGTCTCCCAATGTTACATTGATAATACTTTTTGGTGTAAGCGTATAGTAATAATCAAGTTTGGCATCTGCCTTATTGGTTTTTATGAATCGGTTTTGGGTAAGATCATAACGTGCCGCAGGATCCAGCACAAGCCCCGAAGATACTCCATTGCCTCCCCCCGGAAACGGATTGCTGCCAAGATTTACATTATACAGCGGATCTTCTTCCTGATACAGATGCTGCGCTTCAAATGCAAAAATGTTCTTATCGGTGAGCGTATAATATATGTTCGCATTTTGATTGAATGAGAACGGCTTTTGTTTTTTCTGAGTATAGATATCCTGGCTTTGCGATGTTTCAGGCATTACCGAAGATATAAGTCCTGTACTTTCAGTCTGGTCAGATGTTTTCATGAACGCATCATAATCAAACTGGAAATTTTTGTTGGGTTTAAAGCTGGAACTCAGCTTAGCCATAGCATAATCTGTTTTTTGTTCTGTAACCTCATCTGTATCCTGAATGGTTTGCGGCTCTGAAGTTACCGGATCCAACAGCGTATTACGGCTTTTGGTCTCCATCTCTGTCTTGTTCGAGTTCACAATAGCAAACCCACTTAATGACCAGGCCTTTGTAGGGTTGTAGCTAAAGTTAGCTGCGCCAAATTTGGTCTCGATTTCCTTCGCCCTGTTGTTGCGCATAAGTGACATTCCCAAATCATTGGAGCTGACATTCAATGTGGTCCCTCCTTTTTTCATCAGACTGCGGAATCCTCCGCTAAATTTGAAATAATCCTGCATAGTAAGTGGTAATTCACCCATATTGTTAAGGTTACCAATGAAATTAAAACTGAATTTAGGATTGTAATAGAAAAGCTTTGGGTTAACAATATAACGGTCGCCATCGCCAATGCTTGCTCCTGCACTCACATCACCAAACCAAAAGTTCTTTTTACCTTCCTTCAGTTTGATGTTCATAGCTATATTATCCTGATTGTTTTCTACACCGGCAAGCTGTCCAATTTCGTTATAATTACGCAGCACTTCAACCTTGCTCACGGCATCTGCCGGAATATTCTGCACGCCAAGTTTAGTATCACCGTCAAAAAAGTCCTTGCCTTCCACCATCAGCTTAGATACCTGTTTACCTTCTACGGTTACAGCCCCGTCTTTGTCAACAACCACTCCGGGAAGTTTTTTAAGCACATCGCCAAGCTTTCGTTCACTTCCATTAGTAAACGAATCGGAATTATACACAATAGTATCACCTTTAATCGTTACAGGCATTTCGTGTACAATCTCTAGTCCGCTCAGCTCTACGCCTTCTTTGAGTACTATATTTTTCAGGATGTTTTCTGTTCCTGTAGTAAGTGTCAGTTCAAAAGGCGTAAAACCTATGTAGCTCGATTTAATGATGTATGTTGTATTGGCAGCAAGCGAAAGCTGGTACCTGCCTGTATCATCAGTAATACTGAAAGAATCCATGCTGTTAGTCGTTTTATTCACAGCCATAACATTGGCCATTTCAAGCGCTACACCGGTAGAATCTTTTACAGTTCCCTGCATACGGATATTCTGTGCAAATGCCGTCCCTGCAAAAAGCAGCAGCATTGCAACGAGCAATCTGTTCATTTTTTGATGTTTTTTGGTTAATGTTTTTCGGACATGGCTACGCCATGGAACAATATAGTATTGCTGTAAAAAGACTAAATATTAGCCGCCTATCCTCATGCCGCCCGGTCTTCCGCCAGGGCCTCCCATTTCCTGAAGCTCCTTCATCTTTTTCATCATGATCTCGGCATATTCGGCCTGAGTGACTTTCTGCCCTTTTTTAAGTGGTTTTATCTCTGCTTTCTCTTTAGGATTCAGCACTACTTTAGAGCAAAGTATCGTAGTCGTGCCATCGGTAACTTCCAGTATAAGTCCCGGAAGTCCGTAGTAATTTTCAGGCCCCTGGCTAACCGGTACTTCAGGCGTATACCATGCCGTTATGGTTTTATCTTTAGGCATCTCGAATCTATCCATCAGGTTACCTGATTTCATATCCTCCTCTTTCAGGTTTTTGATTTTCTCTTCTTCTCCCGGCTTAGGACGGAAATTCATCATGTTCGATTTATCCGTAGGAACCACAGCAGTTGCCTTATAGCAGGTGTAGTTTCCTATTTTCTTAGATTCTGTCCCCATCTCCCACTTAATTTGTGGAAGTGTATCAGAAACTAAAAACTCTTTACCAAAGATTTCTTTCTCCTGAAGGATGATCTTTTCTTTAATGTTTTTATACTGCTTTCCTCCGCCGCCCATCATTGAGCCCATCATCTTAAACCCTCTGCTCATCTCATCACCGGCATCGATTTTTTCTTCTTCAGCATAAACAGAAGCCGTTTTATCGAAATTCAGGACAAATGTTTTCTCGAACATGGCTTTCATGCGCTCTTCGATCATTTTCTGCATATCGGGCGGAATTTGCTTATTGTCAAACTTAGGCATTTTATCGCCCATACTTGTTTTAGACTCATAAACAGCCATTCCCTGAAAACTCTGGGCATTAGCACTCAGCAGGGTAAAAACGGCAACAAAAAGGGAAAATAGTATCTTTTTCATGGTATAGATTATGTCTTTTACTCATAAGACTACCTAACCGCCTTTTTGTTACCGGGAAGTGCCATTTTTTTCAACAGGGTTTAGCCTCCCATGTGTATAATCATGGTTTCGCCATCACTTTCCTGTTGCTGCTCAAACTCTTTTGCTTTTTCTTCTTCTATTTTCCTGAATTCTGCAGCCGTAACTTTTTTACCTTTTTTAGGTGCTTTAATCTCAGTTTTATCTTTAGAATTAAGCACAATTTTTGAACACAATAGCGTGGTTACCCCGTCATTCACTTCCAGTATCAGCCCCGGAAGACCCCAATAAGCTCCCGGTCCGTGGCTAACTGGTACTTCAGGCGTATACCATGCCGTTATTTTCCTTTCTTTAGGTTCTCCTAAAAACACCGTTTTCTCTTTAGTATCTTCTTGCGGAACCTCATCGTTTTTTATTACCGAAGTAGCTTTATAGCAGGTATAGTTTCCTATTTTCTTAGTCTCTTTTTCCAGCTTCCAGTCAAATTGCTCCAGGTTGTCAACAATCAGGAATTCTTTATCAAAAAGCGTGGTTTCCGTAACCATCTTTTTCTCCTTTATGTTTTTGTATTCAATACCTTCAGTACCTACACTAACCATAATCGAAATAGAAGGGTTAGTAGGTTTCAGTTTTTTCTCCTCCTCAAACAAAGACGCATTCTTATCAAAATTCAGGATGTAGGTTTTTTGTAAAGCACTTGCAAGTGCCTCTTCAACAAGTTTATTGGTTGCATCATCCAGTTTAGGCGTTTCTGTTTCAATTCCTTCAGGAAGGGTAATTTTCGACTCATATGTAGCCTGCCCCCTGAATTCCTGTGCGAAAGCACTATGTAAAGCACAAAGGCTTACCAGTGCTAATAATGTCAGTTTCTTCATAATTTTGTTTTTTATTTATGGTGCTAAAGTAGCCTGACACAATTTTATTTACAGTTATCCAGTTTTATTTAATGTTAATGAATGTTAACAGGCTTCAAAATTGCCATTCTGTCTATTTTTTGTACTTTTCCGCTAATGAAAAAACTACTGCTGATTATCGCTTTTATTTGCTGGAAAACCACAGCCGCACAGGAGCTGGAGATTCCCGTCAAATTGCTGTCAAATTCAAAAACAGTAACGCAACGCTATGTTGGCATAGATGCTTTTGGATGGGAATATACCATTGCCGATAATGAATTCAGAAAACAAAAAGACAGGCAAATACTCAAATACCGAAGTGTTTCGCTGGGCGAAATATACAAGGCGGACGTACAGAATCCGTTACAGATTGTACTGTTTTACCGAAAGTTTAATACCGTGGTACTGCTGGACAACCAGCTTAACGAAACATCACGTATCAATTTTTCTGAACTACAGCAACCCCTTATCATTGAAGCCGCAGGGCTTTCTTCCCGAAACAGGCTTTGGTTATACGACATAACCTCACAACAACTGGGTTTATACGATCTCGCGACGGGAAGCTTTAAAACCATTACTCCTCCTTTTAATGACACCATAAAATATTACCAGAACGATTACAATTATTTTTACTGGGTCGACAGCCATAATAACGCTTACATGGCAAATATTTTTGGAAAGGTTGGCTCTCTCGGAACTGTTCCTGATTTCGACAGAGTGCAGATACTCTCCGGCAATGAACTTATATTCGAAAAGGATAATAAATTGTTTTTCTACAATCTTGAAAAACAAACCCAAACCCCAATAACAATAGCCGAAAAAAGCTTGCGTAATTTTCATTATGCAGCCCAAATTTTAACTATTTTTACAGACTCCGAAATCAACACGTATAAAATAACATTACCTAAATAATGCATATAGCTGTAGCAGGAAACATTGGTGCCGGAAAAACAACACTTACCGGGCTGTTATCTAAACATTTCAAGTGGGAACCGCACTACGAAGACGTAGTAGACAATCCTTATCTCGACGATTTTTACCATCAGATGGAGCGTTGGTCATTCAACCTTCAGGTATACTTTCTTAACACCCGCTTCAGCCAGGTAATGCAAATTCGCCAGAGCGGAAAAAACACCATCCAGGACAGGACCATCTACGAGGATTCGCATATTTTTGCGCCCAACCTTCATGCTATGGGACTGATGGCTAACCGTGATTACAACAACTACAAAACGTTGTTCGACATGATGGAGAGTTTTGTAGGCCCTCCTGACCTGCTGATTTACCTTCGCAGTTCAATCCCTAATCTTGTAAAACAGATACACAAGCGTGGACGTGATTATGAGAACACCATCTCTATTGATTACCTGAGCCGCCTGAACGAACGTTATGAAGCGTGGATTCAGAACTATGACAAAGGTAAACTGCTGATAATCGACGTTGATAAAAACAATTTTGTAGACAATCCTGAAGATTTGGGAGAAATCATCAACCGCATCAATGCAGAACTTAACGGATTATTTTAAAATCTAAATGAATCCATTTCAAAATTTTCAAATAGCTTCATAGTAGAGACGTAGCAATGCTACGTCTCTACAAAAATTACGAAGAGATATAATAAACACAAAGAGGTTGTCTGTATTCCAGACAACCTCTTCTTTTTTATAATGGTGTTTAGTTTATTTCTTTTTAAGCGCCTCAATCTGGGCATTAACTTCTTCCTCGGTTCCTTCAAAAGTTTTTTGCTCAGTCTTAAGTTCTTCACTGCTTGTTTTGGTAGATACCGTTACAGTAGCTGTAACTTTTCCATCAGCATTCTTCTGACGGTCGATAGAAATCTCAGTAGTCGATTCCTGACCCGTAATCACAGGCTTCTCTATAACTGTAGCCGCCTGAACGTTTATTATCTCAGCCCCTTCTGTATGACTGCCTAATATTGGTGCTATAACAAGCCCAATAAGGCACGAAAGCTTGATCAGGATATTCATCGATGGCCCGGACGTATCTTTAAACGGATCCCCAACAGTATCACCTGTCACAGCTGCTTTGTGCGCGTCAGATCCTTTATAGGTCATCTCCCCATTGATCATAACACCTGCCTCGAAAGATTTTTTAGCATTATCCCATGCACCACCGGCATTGTTCTGGAATACTGCCCAAAGCACACCCGATACCGTAACACCAGCCATATATCCACCAAGCATCTCAGCTACCAGCTGATTGTTGTCCGGATAGATAAGCATACCCAAAAGAGCGATTGCAATAGGAAAACCTATAGTCAATATCCCCGGAAGCATCATTTCCCTTAAGGCTGCTTTAGTAGATATCTCAACACATTTACCGTATTCAGGCTTACCTGTACCTTCCATAATACCTGCAATTTCCCTGAACTGTCTTCTAACTTCATATACCATATCCATTGCAGCTTTACCCACAGAGTTCATAGCAAGGGCTGAGAACACCACAGGCACCATACCCCCAACAAAAAGCATTGCCAATACAGGTGCTTTAAAAATGTTGATACCATCTATACCCGTAAAGGTTACATAAGCAGCAAATAATGCAAGCGATGTAAGTGCAGCAGAAGCAATGGCAAACCCTTTTCCTGTTGCAGCCGTTGTATTACCAACAGAGTCTAAAATATCCGTACGTGTACGCACTTCTTTAGGCAATTCACTCATCTCAGCAATACCACCGGCGTTGTCAGATATAGGGCCGAAAGCATCAATAGCCAGCTGCATGGCTGTAGTAGCCATCATAGCCGATGCCGCAAGTGCCACACCATAGAATCCGGCAAGAGCATAAGAACCCCATATAGCACCGGCAAATAACAATACTGTTGGGAATGTAGAAACCATTCCCGTAGCAAGCCCGGCAATAATGTTTGTTCCTGCTCCTGTACTCGATTTTTGTACAATTGCCAGGATAGGTTTTTTACCAAGACCAGTATAATATTCTGTCACCGATGAAATAACACCGCCTACAAACAATCCTACTATACACGCTCCAAATACCCTTAATGAAGATATCTCTTTACCTCCCTCACCATAAAACTCCATAGTCATGGTTTCAGGAAGCATGTATTTCACTAAAAAGTAACATGATATTGCCACAAGAACAATCGACACCCAGTTCCCCACGTTAAGAGCTCCCTGCACTTGTGCTTCTTTAGCATTGTTGTCTTTAATTTTAACCAGCATCGTACCGATAATAGAGAACAGTATCCCAAAACCGGCAATAGCCATCGGTAATAATATCGGGCCAATTCCTCCAAATGCATCCGTAAATGAAGGATTAGCGACAAGAATATCCCTAAGCACATAATTACCTAATACCATGGCAGCCAGTACTGTTGCAACATACGACCCAAAAAGGTCGGCTCCCATACCGGCAACGTCACCTACGTTGTCTCCAACGTTATCTGCAATTGTAGCAGGGTTACGCGGATCATCTTCCGGAATACCTGCTTCTACTTTACCTACAAGGTCGGCACCTACGTCGGCAGCCTTGGTATAGATACCACCGCCAACACGGGCAAACAATGCAATAGATTCGGCCCCAAGGGAGAATCCTGCAAGCGTTTCCAGTACCATGGTCATATCGGCAGCAGATGTCCATGTGCCCCCCATGAAATAGTGGAAAAAGAATATAAAAAAACCGGTAAGCCCTAAAACGGCCAAACCGGCAACACCAAGTCCCATAACTGTTCCTCCGCCAAAAGATACTTTTAAAGCCTGAGGAAGGCTGCTTCGTGCGGCCTGTGTGGTACGCACATTTGTTTTTGTGGCTATCTTCATTCCCATATTTCCTGCCAGCGCCGAAAATATTGCCCCGAAGATAAAGGCGATAACAATAAGGAGGTGTGTTTTAGCTCCCGGTAAGAATGTTATCCCGGCGAGCGCCACACTCGCTATAATAACAAAAATTGTAAGTAACCTGTATTCTGCTTTAAGGAAGGCCAGGGCACCTTCATAGATGTAATCTGAAATTTCCTTCATCTTTCCATCTCCGGCATCCTGTTTCAAAACCCATGATCTTTTGGCTGTCATAAAAAGCAGTCCCAAAACGGCCATAATCACGGGCACGTAAATCATTATTGAATCCATAAATAAAGTTTTGGTTTGTTGTTAATATTGTAAATATAACAAAACCAAAATAAAAAAAGCAATATCCTTTAACAGGATATTGCTTTTTCTGATAATATATTACAGGTAGTTCTTATCTGATGCTGAACAACTCTTCAGGTTTGTTCTCTAATGCTTCAAAACGATCTACACACTGGTCAATGATTTCGCGTGCTTCAGCAGCATCACCCCATCCTCCAACGTCAACTTTCTTGTTTTCAAGATCTTTATACACCTGGAAGAAGTGTTCAATCTCTTTTATAAGGTGAGGGTTAACCTCGTTAAGGTCGCTAAGTTTGTTCCAGATTGGATCTGATACCGGTACACAGATAATTTTCTCATCCGGACCTTTCTCATCTGCCATGTGGAATACACCAATTGGTTTAACCTCCATAACACAACCAGGGAAAGTAGGCTCAGTAACAAGCACAAGTACATCAAGCGGATCGCCATCAAGTGCTAATGTTTCAGGAATAAAACCATAATCAGCAGGATACATCATAGACGAGAACAGCATTCTGTCATAACGTATTTTCTTTAATTGAAAGTCATATTCATATTTGTTTCTGCTCCCTTTTGGGATCTCTATAAGCACGTCAAACGTCTTTAATCTTGCTGCTGTCATTTTTACTAAATCTTTATATTGGTATTTAAGCGGGTGCAAAAGTACTATAAAATTACTGTTTTGCAAAGCTTTACCATATTAAAAACACAGCTATACAAGGAGTTTACAGAAATTTAATACGGAAACATCTGCACCTTCTTCTTCAGATAATGTTACAAGAGAAGAAAACTGCAGTTATACAGTAAAGTTACATTCTTACTCACGAGTAATTATACGTTCATGCAGAGTAAATCTGAATACAAAATTATTAAATAAAAAAACCTGTTCATTAACTGAACAGGTTATCTATATTTTAGTCTCTGGATTGTGAGTTAGTCCAGCTTATTTTTAAAGCAATAATCACCACATCCTGCCGAATCGCAGTATCCAAGAGAATGTTTATCGTCTAATTTATACCATTCCAGGAAACAGCCAGTACCACAACCTGTACAACTTATCCTTGGAGGCCTGTCTTCTCCTATAGCCGCACCCCCTCCTGAAAGATACGTCCCTGCTTTTACAAGGCCAAAACCATAGGTTACCAAAGTACCAGTGGCATTTACTCCTCCTGCTATAAGCACCGGTATATATTGACCCGGAGCATTTACCAACTCTTTGTCAATAACCTGTACTGACTGAATTTCTGCTTCATCGCCTTCAGCTACAGATATCCTTTCTATCTCTTTAATAAGATCAGCTTGACTAACTACAAACTGATATTGACCGTTACCTAAATCATGGGCTATAACACCGGACAGGATATCATTATCCTTTTGGTTTACTCCCCCTTGTTGCATCTGTACATCATTCTCTGTACTACAACTCCAAAACAGGCCCAAAATAAGAGCACTGAAAAGACCTTTAAACATAATTCTCTTCATAACTATTGATTGATTTTTAGTTGGTTAAATACCATTCTAAAATAGTATAAAATGTACAAATATCTACCAACCTTATGTTAAATTTTAAGAAATCACCACCAAACCTCTCCGCCTGTTTTTTCACAACCTCCGGACGATTCACATATCAGTCTTTCAGAACCGTTGTGGAAGAGCACTAATGGATGGCAATCAGAATCAGGAGTTTCCTTTTTACACATAATTACCTCAGTCAGCATGCCTCTGCTTTCTTTATTCACCCTGAAATAAAATTTGTCTTCCTTAAAATCAAGCATAAGATTTATCAGAATAAATTTATCCGAAGTAACAACATGCAACAGATAAGCATCTTTCTCTCCTTTACCTCTGGTAATGGCTTTAATAATTTCAAATTTCAGGAAATCGATATTTTCAGACAAAGCAAAACTTTCTCTTAATCTGGCTTCCAAATGTTTTGCTATAGCATCATCCATCTTCAAAACATACTGGCCATTGCTATTTTCACCAATAACTTTTGAAGCCACATTTATATGTTTAACCACTGGTTTTTCAACAGGTCTTTCTTCTTCCTTTTTTGTAGTACAGGAAGTAATAAAAAAAACAGCCAACAACCCAATAAGGTATTTTTTCATACGAATGCTATATAGAATTAACACTACTAAATTACACTTTTTTATAATATTCCAATCTTTTAAAAATGGAATCCAAAAACTCCTTTCACAGCAAACATATTAGCACCGGGAACATCTCTGTAACCTCCTCTCCAGGCAAAATCTATTCTGAAAACTTTAAAAATATTACCTATACCGGCATGGTACTCCCAATACAAATCTTCAGGTGCTTTATAAGTAATGCTTGACGCATTCATATTTATATTACCCTGCGACACCGTACCATATATACCTTTTATCCCTACAATTTCCCTTAAGTTCAGGCTTCTCAACCCCGGAATTCTTGAAAACAGCCTTCCGTTGAAATTATGTTCAAAATGGAGTGAAACATATTCATCTGCAACAAACTCATAATAATCAAGCAGGTTGTAAGTATTATCTATAATAAAATACGACTGGTTACCCGGAACAATTCCCATTAAACCTAACGGAACATCTCCAAATATCTTTCCGGCTTCAAGCGTTGCAAACAATCTTCCAAAACCACCTACCAATAAGGGCTGGCGGTAATAGAACTGTAATTTCTTGTAATCAAAATCACTATCCATTATACCTTTAATACCCTGTGCAAAATTCAGATAAACACGTGTATAATTATAATCTACGTCAGTACGCTCTACACCATAACCTACAGTCCTCCTTTTTGGCGTAAAATCGACAAGGAAACCAAATTCATATTGTTTTAAAGATCCTTTTGTGCCTTTAGAATGATCGTTCGGATCTATATAGTAATCCATCTTAAAGGTTGTGGGCGATGCCGATTCTAATGTGCGATAATTGAAACTACCTCTCAAAACCAAATTTTTGAAAGGTTCTATTTCTGCCGAAAAAGTAGTAAAGTTTACATTCGTTAGCTTACTGTTATCGCCACTTGCAAAAAGTGAAGATGAAGCAAAACTCCTGCCAAGCACGTCGCTTGTTGCAGTAAGGCTAACCCCTATCTGCTCCACATCGCGCCTGTTACCACCGGCAAGGATTATACGCTTATCCTTATTCACCATCCATTTTGCAGAACTTCCGTATTTAAACTTATTATCTTTAAATCCGTAAGCTACATATCCTTCAAGCCTCCACGGGTCATTTTGCCCAAAATAAGTACGTCCTCCCGTACGTAAACGGATACCCTCTACATCATTATAACCAAAGCTGGAAAAAATAGGACCATAATCAAAATGCCCTATCTGATAATAGCCACTACCTAGTGTCGCAACAAGACTATACATTCGTTTAAACTTTGGAACCGTTTTAAGGGTATCAAGCATTTTATAAACTCCCCTCTCATCCTTATTTAAGGACTCAAAACGGTTTTCTTCCCAAAATTCATCGCTCTTGGTGAGTATGGCTTCGTCAAATTTATTTACATCGGCTTTATAAAAATCATCAGCCCTTTTCTTATCAAACACATAATCCCTGAACAGCGTAGTTCTCTTTCCGTAAACCCCTTTAGATTCCTCTTTTTTGCTAATAGCAAAATCAGACATCATATGGTCTCGTTTCAGCAGGAATACCGAATCGTTAAGCACATCAAACTCCTGTTCGATATAAATATCTTTTACCCAGTTGATATTCGCTTCCTTACTGGCCGACATGGCTATTTTTTTGATAGCAAAAGTGGTATCGTTTACCCAAAAATTACCCTTGAAAGTCAGCTCACCTTTACGCCTTGGATAGAATACTATATTATAACACCATTTTTTTTCGATAAAGGTACTGTCCGCCAATACATAGTTATATACATTGATACCCGTTCTGGATAACGGACTCACAAAATCTTTATCAAAAAACTTAAGGTAGTTATCGTAGATATCATAATCAACATACAGGTCTTTAATGAAAGCAATAACCTGCTGATTATCACTAAAGCCGGAATTTTTGTTAGCTCTGGTAATTTCTTTTTTCCTGTTGGCTACATTATCACCATACACATTGCTCAGGGCCTCATTGATAAAAATAGGCAGGTAGGTTTTCCCTGTTACATTTGAAGTATCTATCTGATCAAAGATAAATTCCATGCCCTTAAAGATTTTCCTTTTCATGAAAGCACTGTCAATGCTGTTCATATCAAATTCTACCTTTTCATACTTATCATATTCATATTGCTTGAACATTTTAAGCCCGTTCTTACGGCGGCGCTCCCATATTTTTCGCAATATATCTATAGCAGGATTATTCTTTTTTGAAGTCTTACCGGAATACATTACAAGTTCCTTGAGCTCCTGACCTTCGCTAAGTTTTACAGAAAGTCCGTAGGTAACTGATTTCGTCAGCGTTATTTCTTTGGGCGCAAACCCAACAAACGAAACAACAATGGTGGTATAATTATTAGGAGATTCAAGATAGAATTTACCATTCTCGTCAGAAATCACACCTTCACTCGTACCTTTAAAGTAAATATTAGCATATGGTATAGGACCATTAGTATTATCTACAACCGTTCCCCCCACTTTGGTTTGCGCCAAAAGAGAGCCCGAAAGCAGCAATACAAAACCGAACAAAAACAGTAACTTTTTTTTCATGTATTCTATAAAACAAAAAACTTCATCAAATAGTATGATGAAGTTTCAAATATAGGTGTTTATTTTCTTATTTATACATAACTTTTTTCACCGCTTTTATAACGTCTGCCGCGTTCGGAAGCCATTCTTTAAGCAATACAGGTGAAAATGGTGCAGGTACATCAGCAGTAGTTATCCTTTGGATAGGAGCATCAAGATAATCGAAAGCCCTTTCCTGAACGATGTAAGTTATTTCAGACGAAACACTTGCAAATGGCCAGGCCTCTTCAAGAACTACTAATCTGTTTGTTTTTTTAACCGAAGTAAGTATCGCATCATGATCCATCGGACGGATAGTTCTTAAGTCGATAATTTCGCAGCTGATACCATCTTTTGCAAGTTCGTCAGCAGCAATAAATGCTTCTTTAAGGATTTTACCCCATGAAACGATAGTAACATCTTTACCTTCACGTTTCACATCGGCAACACCAAGAGGAATTGTATATTCGCCTTCAGGCACTTCTCCTTTGTCTCCATACATTTGCTCAGATTCCATAAAGATTACTGGATCGTTATCACGGATAGCTGATTTAAGAAGCCCTTTTGCATCATAAGGATTAGAAGGAACCACTACTTTAAGACCCGGAGTATTTGCATACCAGTTCTCAAAAGCCTGAGAGTGTGTAGCAGCAAGCTGACCTGCTGAAGCTGACGGCCCACGGAATACCATTGGCATTGTAAACTGTCCACCTGACATCTGACGCATTTTAGCCGCGTTGTTGATGATCTGGTCGATACCTACAAGTGCAAAGTTAAATGTCATGAACTCAACAATAGGTCTGTTACCGTTCATTGCACTACCAACTGCAATACCTGCAAAACCAAGCTCAGCAATCGGGGTATCAATTACCCTTTTCGGACCAAACTCGTCAAGCATTCCTTTTGAGGCTTTGTAAGCACCGTTATATTCGGCAACTTCCTCACCCATTAAATATATAGACTCGTCGCGACGCATTTCTTCGCTCATCGCTTCGCAAATAGCTTCTCTAAACTGTATCGTTCTCATGTAACTTCTTATTCGTATTAAATGAATGGCAAAAATAAAGATTTAAAATTATTTAACGCCCTTATATTTCCAAATAAATACAATGTTAGCAAGTTGTTGACAAAACATCAACTATTCGCAATAATCAGTATTTTAAAGCTTCTTTTTTATGATTAATAAATTTAATCTTCGAAATTTTTGTAAAAATTACATTTATTATGCGTGCATAGTTTTTTATTTGGATAAATTTATTATTTTCGTAACGGAAAAACCTCAACTTTATAACTTTATAAAAATGAAAATATTAGTCTGCATCAGCCACGTGCCTGATACCACAGCAAAAATTAACTTCACAAACGGCGACAGCGAGTTTGACACTAACGGTGTTCAGTTTGTAATCAACCCTAACGACGAATTTGGTTTAACAAGAGCTATATGGTTTAAAGAACAAGCTGGCGCAAACGTTACAGTAGTAAACGTAGGCGGCCCTGACGCTGAAGCAACCCTTAGAAAAGCCCTTGCAATCGGTGCTGACGAAGCAATTCGCGTAAACGCAAACCCAACTGACGGTTTCTTCGTTGCAAAACAACTTGCAGAAGTTGTTAAGAACGGAGGATTTGATCTTGTAATTGCAGGTAAAGAATCTCTTGACTATAACGGAGGAATGGTTCCGGGTATGCTTGCAGGCCTTCTGGGATACAACTTTGTTAACTCATGTATTAATCTTGACGTAACTGGTGGCGACGCTAAAGCAGTGAGAGAAATTGACGGCGGTAAAGAAACACTAAGCGCTAAACTACCTCTTGTAATAGGCGGACAAAAAGGTCTTGTTGAAGAAAAAGATCTTAGAATCCCTAACATGCGTGGTATTATGATGGCAAGACAAAAAGCACTTACCATCCTTGAACCTGTAGGAGCTAACAATAATACTAAAGCTGTTAAATTTGAGAAACCGGCTCCAAAATCGGCTGTTAAGCTGGTAAGCGCAGATAACCTTGATGAACTGGTAAACCTTCTGCATAACGAAGCTAAAGTAATCTAAATTTGAAAATTTGCAGATGTGCTAATTTGAAAATGGCGCATTCGCAAAAAACAATTGAAATAATTTTCAAATCAAACAATTTTCAAATCTTCAAATTAAAAACTATGTCAATATTAATATATGCTGAGTTTGCTGAGGGCAAATTCAAAAAAACAGCTTTCGAGCTTGCTTCATACGCTAAAAAAATTGCAGGAGAAACAGGAACAACTGTTACTGCGCTAACTATAAATGCATCTAACACTGCCGACCTTGGCAAATATGGTGTAGATAAAGTACTTAATGTAAAATCAGACAAGCTTACTGCATTCAGCGCAAAAGCTTATGCTGACGCTATCAAACAGGCTGCTGAAAAAGAAAGCGCTAAAATTGTTCTTTTCAACTCTACAACGGACAGCCTTTATATTGCTCCGCTTGTAGCTGTAGCACTTGAGGCAGGTTATGCTTCAAACGTTGTGGCACAGCCGGTAAGCCTTTCACCTTTCCAGGTAAAAAGAAATGCTTTTTCTAACAAAGCATTCAACATAACAGAAATCACTACAGACGTAAAAGTTCTTGCTATCGGTAAAAACTCTTATGGCGTATTCGAAAATGCTGCATCAGCTACTGAAGAAGAATTCACTCCTTCTCTTAACGATGCTGATTTTGCAGTAAAAGTAGAATCATCAGAAAAAGTTTCAGGCAAAGTAACTATCGCTGATGCTGAGATCGTAGTATCTGGCGGACGTGGTCTTAAAGGTCCTGAAAACTGGGGTATGCTTGAAGAGCTTGCATCTGTTCTTGGTGCTGCTACCGCTTGTTCTAAACCGGTATCTGACCTTGGATGGAGACCTCACAGTGAGCACGTAGGACAAACCGGTAAACCGGTAGCTTCTAACCTGTACATTGCAATAGGTATTTCAGGAGCGATACAGCACATTGCAGGTATCAACTCATCTAAAGTAAAAGTAGTTATCAACTCTGACGCTGACGCTCCTTTCTTTAAAGTTGCTGACTACGGTGTTGTAGGCGACGCTTTCGAGATTGTTCCTAAGTTGACTGAAAAAATTAAAGCGTTCAAAGCGCAAAACTCATAATTTTATTATAAATTGTGCCCTTAAAAGGGCTATCAGGCTAACGATAGTTTTTATCTTTGCCCGATAGCCCTTTTTCTATTTAGGTAAAACCAATTATGAGCTTAGTAAAACTTACTATAAAAGGAATCTCATACAGCCAGACCCAAAATGGTGCGTATGCGCTTATCCTTAATGAAGTGGATGGAGAAAGGAAATTGCCCATAGTAATTGGCGCTTTTGAAGCCCAGTCTATCGCAATCGCTTTGGAAAAAGAAATAAAACCGCCAAGGCCTCTTACCCACGACCTTTTCAAGAATTTTGCCGACAGGTTTGACATCGTTGTCAAGCAGGTTATCATCCATAAACTTGTAGATGGTGTTTTCTTTTCGAGCATCATCTGCGAAAGAGACCGCATTGAAGAGATTATTGACGCCAGAACATCCGATGCCATTGCATTAGCACTGCGCTTTAATGCCCCTATATTCACCTACAAGAATATCCTTGACAAGGCAGGTATTTACCTGAAAATAAATCCGGAACCGGATGCCGAAGGTAACATCAACGAGTCGGAAGATATTCTATCAGAGCCACAGACCTTTGGCACTGAAACCGTATCGGGTGAAGGCTATTCTGCTTATAACTTACAGGAACTGCATGAAATGCTGGAAAGCGCTGTGCAAAATGAAGACTATGAAAAAGCGGCAAAGATCCGCGATGAAATATCGAAGAGAGAAAGTTAATTTGAAAATTAACTGATTTGAAAATTTGTAAATGAGCTGCTCCTGAATAAACAGAAGCAGCTTTTTTTGTCAATAAGTCAATTGATAATTCAAACAATTCCTCATTCTTAATCTGTTTAAATTTTTATACCTTGCAACTGGTAATTTTCAAATTACCACATCTTCAAATTTTCAAATTATTACCATGAAGCAGTATCACGATTTAGTAAAGCATGTTTTAGAGAACGGAATACAAAAAGGCGACCGTACAGGTACAGGAACAAAAAGCGTTTTTGGCTATCAAATGCGTTTTGACCTTAGTGAAGGCTTTCCTATGGTCACGACCAAAAAACTGCACCTAAAATCGATTATATACGAACTGCTTTGGTTCTTAGAGGGCAATACCAACATTGGTTACCTTAACGAAAATGGCGTACGCATTTGGGACGAATGGGCTGATGAAGACGGCAACCTGGGACCTGTATATGGCCATCAGTGGCGCAACTGGGACGACAGGGAAATAGACCAGATCACCGAGCTTATCGAAACCCTGAAAACCAACCCAAACAGCCGCAGGATGCTTATTTCAGCGTGGAATCCAAGTGTATTGCCGGACACTTCAAAATCATTTGCCGAGAATGTTGCTAACGGAAAAGTTGCATTACCTCCGTGTCATGCATTCTTTCAGTTTTATGTTGCTGAAGGCAAACTATCATGCCAGCTATACCAACGTAGTGCCGATATTTTTCTAGGCGTTCCGTTTAACATCGCTTCGTATGCATTGCTTACTATGATGATCGCTCAGGTAGCAGGATTGCAGCCGGGAGATTTCATCCATACTTTTGGCGATGCACACATCTACAACAATCACATTGAACAACTGGAACTGCAGTTGAGCCGTGAGCCCAGGCCATTGCCTACGATGAAAATAAACCCTGAAGTAAAAAATATCTTCGATTTTAAGTTTGAAGATTTTACTTTAGAGAACTACGATCCGCACCCACATATTAAAGGTGTAGTGGCAGTATAAAGGTTTATTTATCCGGCAATCCAATTATGACTAAATTTACTTTAGCAGTTATCGTTGCTCTACTCTCACTTACTGCAATAGCGCAATCCAAAAAAAACAGCTTTGCAATATTTACTGAATGTGCCGATGCAGAATCATTCACTGAGTGTACAAAAGCAAAATTTGAAAAAGAGATTACAGGTTTAATTTCCAAAGAGATTACAGCTGACCTTGAAAAATCGCTCGACAAAAATTACTTTTCAATAACTATTGCTTTCATTTCAGACGAAAAGGGTAAAGTCACGCCTGAAACGATAGAAATTGCCTGCGACAATAAATTACTTCATAAAGCCTTAAAACAATACATCCTGAACCTGCCACCCTTTATCCCTAAAGACAGCAGCTATACTGAAAGAAGAACAGTACACATACAAAACTTTACATTTATATATAATGCATCGCTTAAAAAATATGAGTCAGCTTCAAACGAAAAACTTCTTGAAGAAGGCATAAACCCCGATTATGTTAGCTTTGAAAACGAACCAGTACTAAAAGGCTGCGAAAATGAATCAAAAGAAGAAGCAAAAAAATGTACCGCGCAAAAACTTTCGGCCTATACCAGTAAAAATATCAGAATTTACCCCATTCCTGACTCCTTTAGCGGAACAATAAACCTTTTAGGGAAATTTATTGTTGAAACAGATGGTTCTGTAACTATTGATGATATCACATGTTCTGTCAGCGACTGCAAAGACCTTATTGCATCTTTCAAAAAAGTCATAAAAAAATTCCCGGAATTCATTCCCGGAAATTACAAAGGAGTCAACATAAGAATTGCATATAATCTTCCTCTAAACGTTAATGTAGATCCTTAATTAAACCGTGTTGCCCTCTTAAAGTTTTTCCCTATCTTTAGCTTACCAAAACCTAAGAAATGGAACCAAGCCAACAGGAGCTTTATGAATATGCCCGAAAGAGGGTAAAGCAGAAAAAACGCGTTTACTTTCATTTTATACTGTTTTTTGTTTGCAGCTTTTTTTTCTATATCATCAACAAATGGCTTGACGTAGACCCGCAGGACGACTGGTATCTTTGGGCAATAACGGCATGGGCTTTTATATTTATCATGCACTTTATAAAAGTGTTTGTGACTGAAAGTTTCATCAACAAAAAATGGGAACAGGACCAGATAACCAAACTGGTTGCCCGCCAGGAACGCCGCATTGAACAGCTGGAAAAAAAACTGGAAAACGACAACAATACAACCTCAACACTACAATGACACTTACCCTTATTGCTGCCATAGCAGAGAATAACGCCTTAGGCAAGAACAACAAAATGATGTGGCACCTGCCGGACGATTTCAAGCATTTTAAAACTCGTACTTCCGGACACTATATTATTATGGGGAGAAAAACCTTTGAAAGCTTCCCTTCTGTCCTGCCCAACCGCACATCTGTAATCATTACCCGTCAGGGAGATTATAAAGCACCCGAAGGATGCATTGTTGTTGGCAGTCTTGACGAAGCAATAAAAGTAAGCCCTCAGGATAAAGAAGTTTTCATCATTGGCGGTGGCGAGATTTACAACCAGAGCATTGACCGTGCCGACAAGCTCGACCTAACCCGCGTCCATGCCTCTTTTGAAGATGCCGATGCTTACTTCCCTGCAATAGACCCTGCAAAATGGGAGGTTTCAGCAGAAAACTTTCATCCGAAAGATGAGAAGCATAAATATGATATGACGTTTCAGGTGTATACTAAAAAATAATATGAAAATCCGCCCCTACACTCCTGCCGATGACGAGAGCACTATAGCACTGCTCAGGCTGAACACGCCTCAGTATTTTTCCCCTGAAGAAGAAATGGACTTAAGGGACTATTTTGCCAACCATATAGACCACTATTTTGTAGTGGAAGACAACGGCAATATCATTGGCAGCGGAGGTATAAATATTACAAATAATGGTAGGAATGCTGCTTTGTCATGGGACATCATCCACCCCGATTATCAGGGTAAGGGTGTTGGCAGCCGACTTACACAACACCGGCTCGATGCAATCAAAACCATTGAAGGCATAGAGAATATATCAGTCCGTACCTCTCAATTAGTATATAAATTCTACGAGAAATTTGGCTTTGTACTACAGGAAGTCGTAAAAGACTATTGGGCTGAAGGGATTGATATGTATAGGATGGAGATGAAGTAAACTTCTTATATTTGTTTCAAATCAAATTTTATGAAACGTCACATCGCAATACTTTCAACAATATTATTCATCTCGCTGGCATCCTGCAACAAAAAAGCCGAATCAGCACCTGAAGAAACTGAGCCAACGGTTGAAACTACAACTCCTTCAGCTGATACTGTAGCTGAGGCTCCTGCCCCAAAAATTGAACGCCCCAGTAAATCGGTGGTAGAAACCTCGCTGGACACGAAACTGTTATTCAATACATGGGTAAGCGACCCTGAAGGCCCGCACGCTGATTTTGTACTGAGCCCTAAATCGTTCTACGTGGTAGATTATGATGGCAATGGTGATATGCCCTATATCCTTAAAGGCAATAAGCTTACCATATATTATGAAGATTCAGTTCAGGAAGTAGATATATTATCAGTATCTAAAAGCAAACTGGTATTGAAATGGCACGAAATCGAAGAACCGGTTACTTATGAGGTATGGAAAGGGTAATTATTTTCTTTTTGGCACTCCTCTGTTATACTTCAGCACATAGCCAATTGAAACCCATCAATAAAAAAGAGCTTAAAACGTTAATTAGAGAAGGTATCGCTAAAGATAAAAACTACTGTTGGGAAATTTGCAGCGAGAGCCTAACCGAAAAGATGGACACATTATTAATCCAACCACCTAACAGCTATGACTGCTCTAATTTTTCCAGATGGAATTTCAAACAAAGTAATACAATAATTCAAGTCACTATAAAGAGAGAGACTCATATAACATCATCCGGTTGGAGAGAATATACATTTGAAAGTTCTCCCTTTTCAAACAATAACTTTTACAAAATTAAACTTCGTACATTACATAACAAACTCATACTAAGCCGCTACAATAAAAGCAGACTTATAGACAGCTATGAGGTTTTGGGTTATTCAGAAACAAAAAATCAAATTTCAAACATAACTTTAGTAAAACAGTAATATCGCTTGCAACAGAAAAACAAATCTAACTCCCTATTAACAAAACTATTTCTATCTTTGCTGCGTAAATAAAAGTAATGTCGCAAAACGTAACCCCCTATAAAGATTCCGGCCTGGGCAAAAAAGAACAGGTAGCACAAATGTTTGATACTATTTCAGGCAATTATGACGGCCTTAACCGTGTGATTTCGTTTGGTATAGACGTAAAATGGCGTAAAAAAGTATTGAAGCTTGTTTCGGATAAAAATCCTAAAACCATTCTTGATATCGCTACCGGTACCGGCGACCTGGCTATACTTATGGCACAGACACCGGCTACTGAGATCATTGGTGCGGATATTTCGGAAGGCATGATGGAAGTAGGCCGAAAAAAAGTTGCCGAAAAAGGGCTTGAATCGAAAATCAAACTGGTGTATGGTGATAGTGAAAATCTACCGTTTGAAGACAATTACTTTGATGCTATAACGGTTGCATTTGGTGTACGTAACTTTGAAACCCTTGAAAAAGGACTTGCCGAAATTTTACGCGTGCTGAAACCCGGTGGTATTTTTGTAATCCTGGAAACTTCGGTACCAACAAAATTCCCATTTAAGCAAGGTTATAATTTTTACAGCAAAAACCTGCTGCCACTAATAGGCAGGTTGTTCTCTAAAGACCGTTCGGCTTATGCTTACCTAAGCGAATCGGCATCAGTTTTTCCACATGGCGAAGCTTTGAACAATATTTTACGTAAAATTGGGTTTATAGAGGTTAAGAATATGCCGCAGACTTTTGGAGTGGCAACAATTTACTCTGCTTCAAAACAATAAAATGAAAAAACTGTTTTTATATATACTGCTAGTTACCGGCCTTTGCGCTCATGCACAGTTTGGCACACAGGTTTTCAGCAAAGACCCTATCATTAACCTTGAAAACTTTGACAAACAAAGGGTTCACTGGGGTTATTTTCTTGGCTTTAACAGCTATGACTTTAAATTTGATTATATCAACGACCCTAAAGTTGATGTAGAGTTAAGAAAAACAACAGGTTTTAACGTAGGGCTTGTAGGTAACCTTAGACTATTTGAATACCTGGATCTTCGTTTTGAACCGGGATTATATTACACTCAGCGTGATCTTACCTTCCACAACGTTGAAGGCACAGCGTCTGACAAATTAAGAGAAGTAAAATCTACGTACCTGCATTTCCCGTTATTGCTAAAATTCTCTTCTAAAAGAACCGGCAACATCAGGCCTTACCTTGTAGGCGGGGTTTCGCGTTCGCTAAACCTTTCGAGTAATTATAATGTAAAAGACGACAACATGACCGGGGCGAGGTTCAGAATGAAAAAATGGACCAACTACTACGAAATTGGTGCCGGTGTCGATCTTTACTTCGAATTCTTTAAGTTCTCTCCTTCTATACGAGGTGTATTTAGCTTAAACGACGAAATCATCAGGGATAACGACCCTAACAGCCCTTATACAGAAAACATTGAATCGATGAAAACCAGAGGTATCTTCATCAACTTTACTTTCCACTAAAATTTCGCCTGAATTCGCTTAAAATGATTGCTGCTGCTGTGGCTACATTAAGGCTTTCTGTTTGTTGCAGGTCACCAAAGCGTGGTATAGATATTCTTCGTGTTGCTTTTGCTTCTATAGCAGCTGATATACCATTAGCCTCATTACCCATAACTATGATACCGTTGGCCGGCATAGCTTCTTCATAGATATTATCACCATCCATAAAGGTGCCAAATACTGGAAGTTTTGTCTTTGCAAGGTAATTTTCAAGATGGGTATACACCACATTCACCCTTGTAAGCGAGCCCATGGTTGCCTGTACAACTTTTGGATTAAAAACATCAACACATTCTTCAGAGCACACCAGGTGTTCGATACCAAACCAGTCACAAAGGCGGACTATAGTACCTAAATTGCCCGGATCGCGAATATCATCGAGCGCAACGATAAGCCCACTTTCCGGCAACGGCTTCTCATCGGGAATCACAAACAGGCCCAGGCAGCCATTCGGTGTAGTAAGAACACTGATTTTTTTCAGTTCTGATTCAGTTATAAATTCAATCTTATTTTCCGGAATACCTTTAAAGATATCCTGGGTGGTAAATAATTGATGTAATTCAAAATTGGAATTCAGCAATTCCTGTACTACCTTTATCCCTTCGGCAATAAACAATTTATGCTGCTTCCTGTATTTTTTTTGCTGTAAGCCCGTTATTGTTTTAATTTGGTTTTTACTAAGCATAAAAAATGTATTTTTGAATTACTATTTGGCTATACCGTCTTGAGAAATAAAGCAACAAAAATAACACTATTTATCTTATCGGGCTGGATTTTATATTCCTGTTCTCTTGTAAGGAGGGTTCCGGAGGGTAAGCATTTGCTTGAAAAAAATGAAATCCTGGTAAACGACAAGGTTAAAAAAGACGAGGTGGTACACGACCAGCTCTATCAGCAACCTAATAGTGACATACTTGGATACCACCTGAGGCTACATATGTTTAATATGGCCAAACCTGATGCTGACTCTATGTATCATGCCTGGCTCGAAAGAAAACCGGGAAGACATGAACGCTTAAGGAAAATACTTTCTGAAAAGCAGGTTCAGCGTTTAGGCAATTCATTCGTTGTATCAGGGTTAAGCAACTTCCTGAAAAAAACAGGTGAACCACCTGTGCTTGTAGATATCAACCGCGTAAAAAAATCGAGAAACCGTTTATTTACCTATTACTACAAAAAAGGATTCTTCAGGGCAAGTGTAGGTTATAAGATCGATACACTACCTGATAAAAGAGCCAAGGTAACCTATGATGTGATTACAGGAGCACCCTATATGCTGGACACCATCAACAGCTATATTGAAACTCCTGCACTGGACAGCCTTTATACCAAAATAAAAAAAGAATCGCTTATAAAACAGGGCCAGCAGTATGAAGAAACTAATTTTACTGCTGAAAGGGAACGAATAACAACCTACTTCAGGAATCACGGCGCATATAATTTTCAGCAAAACTATATCACATATGTGGTAGATACCGTGAACAATGGTGGAAGAAAAGCTAATGTTGACCTTGTTATTGATAACGAATCGGTAAGACAGGGAGATTCTACCTTCGTCAGGCCGTTTAAATTGTACAAAATAAGCCAGGTAAACATTTATACCCAAAATCCTAATAGTGAAGACCAGTCAATAGACAGTACCAGTTATAAAGGTTTTAATATTTATAGTACGGGTAAGCTTAACTACAGGCCAAAAGCTCTTACCGATGCCGTTTTTGTAACTCCGGATAGTGACTATGCCGATTTCAGAAGAACTCTTACATCCCGATACCTAAGCAATCTAAGGGTTTTCAACAACCCATCGATAGAATATATTGAAGATAAAAACGATCCGTCAGGACAATCGCTTATAGCGAGCATCAAACTGATTCCGAAGAAAAAATTCCGTTTTAATGTAAGTGCCGATTTTATGCACTCTAACATTCAGGACATTGGTATTGCCGGTAGCCTTGGGGTTTCTATGCGCAATGTATTCAGGGGAGCAGAGATACTCGATCTTACAACGCGAGGGAATATTGGTTCATCAAATGATAATGCAATCAAAGAAAAATCGTTCTTCAACATCCTTGAATACGGAGCCGACCTGAAGCTAACCTTCCCGAGGATCTTCTTTCCATTCAATACTGAAAAGATTATTCCTAAAAGCCTTATCCCTTCAACGGTTTTCAGCCTTGGAATCAGCAGCCAGAAAAACATTGGTCTGGACAAAGAAAACCTTACAGGTGTATTGAGCTACAACTGGGCACCTCCAAGAAAAACATATTCTTCAAGACTCGACCTTCTCAATCTTCAGTATGTAAGAAACCTGAATCCTGAAAACTATTTCCGTGTTTACGAATCATCGTATGACAGGCTTAATGCTATAGCGCAAAATTATCCGGATGTGCCTGCATCTTATTTTGATGCCGATGGAAATCTTGATATTGATAACGGTGGTGCAGATAGATTTATTACCGCTGTAGAAAATGACGCTATTGCCGTTTCTGCAACCGACAAGAATAACGTAAGCAGTATCGAAGAACGCAGGGGAAGGCTAACTGAAAACAACCTTATTTTTGCCAGTAACTATACGTTTACAAGCACCAGCCGTGAAAACCTGACAGACAATACTTTCTTTATTTTCAAAACTAAAATAGAGTCGGCAGGGGCACTGTTATCTCTTTTGGGCGGTACATTGGTCGATCCAAATAACAACAACAGCCAACGCACATTATTTAACGTAGCTTATTCACAATACCTAAAAGGAGAGCTGGATTTTATTAAGCACTGGGACTTAAGACGCGGTAAAGTACTTGCAATGCGCGCCTTTTTCGGATTAGCGGTTCCGTATGGCAACTCAACGTCGATTCCTTTTTCACGAAGCTATTTTGCGGGAGGATCTAACGACAACCGTGGCTGGCAACCCTATAGTTTAGGCCCCGGAAGCAGCGGTGGTGTTGACGACTTTAACGAAGCAAACCTTAAGATGGCCTACAGTGCCGAACTACGTTTTAATATATTTGGCAAACTTAACGGTGCCGTTTTTGGAGATGTAGGAAATATCTGGAATGTTTTTGATGAAGTGGACGATCCTAAAAAAACCTTCAACGGATTTTCTTCATTCAAAGACCTTGCATTTGGCTCCGGCCTTGGTTTCAGGTATGATTTTAACTTTTTCGTGATACGTTTTGATGTAGGTTTTAAAACCTATAATCCGGGCCGCGAAGAGGGCAATCGCTGGTTTAAAGAATATAATCTTTCAAAATCAGTCCTAAATGTCGGAATTAATTATCCGTTCTAAGTTTAAAATATTATTTTTGTCAATTCTAATCTAAAAAACAAATACAATGGCCCACAATATTAAACCCGGAGTTGCTACCGGAGATCAGGTTCAGGAAATATTCAGATATGCTAAAGAAAAAGGCTTTGCCCTTCCTGCGGTAAACGTTACAGGATCAAGCACTATAAACGGTGTTATGGAAACTGCAGCAAAACTTAATGCTCCTGTAATCATCCAGTTCTCAAACGGTGGTTCAATTTTCAACGCTGGTAAAGGATTATCAAATGCTGATGAAAAAGCTGCAATTCTTGGTGCGGTAGCGGGTGCTAAACACATTCACACACTTGCAGAAGCTTACGGTGCTACTGTAATATTACATACTGACCACTGTGCAAAAAAACTTTTGCCTTGGATAGACGGTCTTCTTGATGCCAGCGAAAAACACTTTGCTGAAACAGGAAAACCACTTTTTAGCTCTC
>QFQM01000029.1 GCA_003243255.1 Flavobacterium psychrophilum
GGTTGCTTCCCATTACAAGCGTAATCATAAAGAATACGAAAAGGTTCAGGTAAGCAAAGAATTTGTGCATGTTCTCATCGTCATGCATATAGCTGATAGAGTACACATGGATAAGCGTACCGATACCGGTAACGAACATTAACCATAATAGTGAAAGCTGGTCTAACTGGAAACCGAAGTTTACCTTAAAGTTGGCTAGCGTTAGCCACTCAAAAAGATCGACCATTACCGGTTTTCCGGTATTTACAACCTGTAGGAAGAAAGTTAGTGTTACAATAAATGATGTTGCTACTGCAAGGGTTCCTAATGTACCCGATGCACCTTTGCCCAGTTTCTTTCCAAAGAAAACGTTAAGCAAGAAACCTGCAAACGGGGCGAATAATAATAGTAAAGCCAAATTTGTATCCATCAGGCGTTATCCTTTTAAATTTTTCAAATTATCAATATCAATGTTGTTCAGGTTTCTGTATACCGCTACAAGTATAGCAAGACCTACGGCAACCTCTGCTGCGGCTACGGCCATAGAGAAGAATACGAATACCTGTCCTGTGGCGTCCTGATGGTAGGTAGAAAAAGCTACCAGCAACAGGTTGACCGCATTAAGCATAATCTCTATTGACATGAACATTATAATAGCATTTCGTCTGTAAAGCACACCGAAGATACCAACACAAAACAGTAGTGTAGAAAGGTAAATGTAGTTATCGATGCCTATTTGCTGTAATATATTTTCCATACTAGTTGTTGATATGTTCTTTTTTAGATAGCAATACTGCACCAATCATCGAAACTAAAAGAAGTACTGATGCAAACTCAAACGGAAGCATGTACTCATTAAGCAATACCTGTCCTAAAATTTTGATAGACTGGTAATCCTGTCCTGATACTTTGTATTCGGTAATTGCTGGCTGTGCTTTGATAAAAGTTGCTAAAAGTACGAATGCCACAAGGCAGAATGATACTACGGCAGCAATCCTGCTAAGCATTGATTTGTTTTTTTCGTCTTCCTTGTTAAGGTTCATGAGCATTATCGTAAAGAGCATCAGGATCATGATGGCGCCTGAGTAAACGATAATATGTACGATTGCCAGAAATTGCGCATTAAACATAAGGTAATGCCCGGCAATAGAGAAGAAACATAATACAAGGTAAATAGCACTGTGAATTGGGTTTTTGCTGAAAATAGTCAAAAACGCAGTTGCTAATGTAATGGCCGATAGGATATAGAATATAGTTAGAAGCATCTTAGTTCGCCATTTGTGGTTTAGTGTTATTAATAGCCATATCAAGCGGCATAACCAGTTTGTCTTTACCATAGATAAAGTCTTCCCTGTCGCTGTTCGATTTTACCATAACTCTCGATTTGGTAAGATAGATAGCCTGTTTAGGGCAAGCCTCTTCACACAGCCCGCAGAAAATACAACGAAGCATGTTTATCTCATAGATAGAAGCATATTTCTCTTCCCTGTACAGGTGCATTTCGTCCGGTTTTCTTTCTTCAGCTTTCATAGTGATCGCTTCAGCAGGACACGAAAGTGCACACAGTCCGCAGGCAGTACAGCGCTCACGGCCTTCGTCGTCACGCATCAGCATATGCTGTCCACGGTAAACAGGGCTAAGCTCTCTGGTTTGCTCAGGGTATTTGATAGTTACCTTTCTTGTAAATAAATGTCGGATTGTGATCATCAACCCTTTGAAGATCGCTACAAGGTAAAGGCTCTCTAAAAAGGTCATCTTTTTATTAGATACCTCTTTCTTCCTTCCCGATAATGATATGGTTTCTATTGACATTTTGTATTTCTTTTTGCCCTAAGGCGTTCTTTTCGTACTTAATTAAAGTTTTCCGTCGCTTAACAGGATTAGTATACCTGTAATGATGATGTTGGCAATGGCAAGCGGTATAAGCATTTTCCAACCCAATTTCATCAGCTGGTCATAACGGAACCTTGGTATTGTCCATCGGATCCACATATAAAAGAATATGAATCCGCATATTTTAGCAAACAATACAAATATTCCAATAATGTTGGCAACATTCGCTCCTGCATTTTCCGCCATCCAGTCCATACCCGGATAGTTGTATGCACCAAAGTACAGTACAGCAAGGATAGTAGAAGAGATAAACATACTTGCATACTCGGCAAACAAGTAGAAGCCCATTCGCATTGACGAATACTCAGTGTGGTAACCACCGATAAGCTCAGCCTCACATTCGGCAAGGTCAAATGGCGTACGGTTGGTCTCTGCAAACGAACAAACAAGGAAGATAAGGAAACCTACCGGCTGGTAAAGGATATTCCATCTCCACTCGTGCTGGCCTGCTGCGATTTCGCGAAGGCTTAATGATTCCGTCATCATAATAAGAGCAATAAGCGCAAGACCCATAGCAACTTCATATGATATCATCTGCGATGAGGCACGCATAGCACTCATCAGTGAGAATTTGTTATTAGAAGCCCATCCGCCTATCATGATTCCGTAAACACCTACTGACAGTACTCCAAATACATAAAGCATGGCAACATCAATATCGGTAGCCTGAAGGATAACATCACGTCCCAGGATGTGTAGTTTATCCCCCCATGGAATTACGGCACTCGTCATAAGGGCAGTACTCATTGATATGGCAGGGCCTACAATGAAAAGGAATTTGTTTGGCGTGTTTGGCATGAATTCTTCTTTAGAGAATAATTTCAAACCATCGGCCAGTGGCTGAAGGATACCGCCTTTACCGGCACGGTTAGGGCCTATACGATCCTGAAGCCATGCAGCAATTTTACGTTCTGCAAGTGTTTCATACATGGCAAAAAGCATAGTGATAGCAAAGATCACTACTATGAAAATACCTTTTTCTATAATTATTGCCTGATCCATAGTTATATATTTCCTTCTTTAAATACCTGAACTTCGTCTTTTTTAAGCGGAATGGCAGGCATACTGATTTTCTTTCTGTCCTGTTCGCGGCCTAAAAGTATATGCTTTTCTGTTTCAATAGTAACTGTGTCAAGTTTCCTTGTGTAGTTGTTCTGGTTGATAACAGAGTCTTTTTCAAATTTACGCGGACCTTCAATAACCCAGTCTTTAGTGTCTTTGTGGTCAAAACGGCATTCGTTGCAGATGAATTCTTCCACTTCGTGGTAAACATCTTTACGGGCAGTAACCCTTTGAATTTCTTCGCCAAACATCCAAAGCGTAGTTTTACCGCAACACTTATCGCAATCCCTGTGTGCATTGTATGGTTTGTTGAACCATACTCTTTGCTTGAATCGGAAAGTCTTATCGGTAAGTGCTCCTACCGGGCACACATCGATCATGTTTCCTGAGAATTCGTTATCGATAGCTTTAGAGATGGCAGTAGAGATTTGTGAGTGGTCGCCACGATTAAGTACACCATGAACACGGTTGTCGGTAAGCTGGTCAGCAGTCATCACGCAACGGTAGCAAAGAATGCAACGGTTCATGTGAAGCTGAATCTTGTCACCAATGTTCTCAGGTTCAAACGTACGTTTTTCTTCAACGAAGCGTGTTTTTGCCGAACCGTTTTTAAAGCTTAGGTTTTGCAGGTCACACTCTCCGGCCTGGTCACAGATAGGGCAGTCCAGCGGGTGGTTAATCAGAAGGAATTCTGTAACCGATTTACGTGCATCAACAACCCTTTCAGAAGAGATGCTTTTTACCTCCATACCATCCATAACACCGGTAACGCATGATGCTACCAGTTTAGGCATAGGTCGTGGATCGGCCTCGCTACCTTTAGAAACCTCTACAAGGCAGCAACGGCATTTACCGCCACTTCCTTTAAGTTTAGAATAGTAGCACATTGCCGGCGGCACGGATTCGCCGCCTATCATTCGCGCAGCCTGAAGGATGGTGGTCCCCGGTTCTACGTTTATTTCCTGTCCGTCTATTGTTACTTTCATTATTCTATATGTTTGAAAGTTGAATGCTATAATGTTTTAAAGTTTGCGCCTTTGCGGCTTTTCGATGAACTTTTAAACATTCAACTTTATAACTTTTAACTTATACTGTTTGTTTTGCCACTAAATGCTTCACTTTTTCAAAAGGTTCGGCTACAAAGTGATCTCTGTTCTTTATTTTTTCAGGGAAACGAACGTGGTATTCAAACTCATCCCTAAAGTGGCGTATTGCTGCTGCCACCGGCCATGCTGCTGCATCACCAAGAGGGCAGATAGTGTTTCCTTCAATCTTACGCTGAATGTCCCAAAGCAGCTCGATATCTTCTTCACGGCCGTGGCCGCTCTCAATACGGTGCAGTACTTTTTCCATCCATCCTGTACCTTCACGGCAAGGCGAACACTGTCCGCAGCTTTCGTGGTGGTAAAAACGAGAGAAGTTCCATGTATTTCTTACGATACATGTAGTATCATTGTACACAATGAAACCACCTGAACCTAACATCGAACCTGTAGCGAAACCACCTTCAGAAAGTGATTCGTAGCTCATCAGTCGGTCTCCGCCTTCAGCATTTTTGTAGATAAGATGCGCAGGAAGGATAGGCACCGAAGAACCTCCCGGAACCAAAGCCTTTAATGGCCTGTCATCCATCATACCGCCTAAGTATTCGTCAGAGTTCATAAACTCATCTACGCTAAGGCCTAATTCTATTTCATAAACTCCGGGGTTTTTGATGTGCCCTGAAGCTGATATCAGTTTTGTTCCTGTTGAGCGTCCTATACCAATTTTAGCATAGTCTTCTCCTGAGTTGTTTACGATCCATGGCACAACAGCAATAGACTCAACATTGTTTACCACGGTTGGATTAGCCCAAAGTCCGCTTACCGCAGGGAATGGCGGCTTAATCCTCGGGTTACCTCTTTTACCTTCAAGCGATTCGATAAGTGCCGTTTCCTCACCACAGATGTAAGCACCGGCACCACAGTGAACGTGAAGGTCGAGGTCGAAACCGGAACCTAAAATGTTTTTACCTAACCATCCGGCAGCATAAGCTTCTTTAATAGCTTTTTCTAATATGCGGAAAACCCACATATACTCACCACGGATGTAGATGTAAGACAGGTTAGCACCCAGAGCGTAGCTCGAAGTGATCATACCCTCAATCAAAAGGTGGGGGATGTACTCCATCAGGTAACGGTCTTTGAACGTTCCCGGCTCCGACTCATCGGCGTTACAAACCAGGTGTCTTGGTTTTCCTGATTTTTTATCTATAAAACTCCATTTCATACCGGTAGGGAAACCTGCCCCTCCACGGCCTCTAAGTCCTGAAGTTTTTACTTCTTCTACCACTTCGTCCGGAGTCATGCTTTTCAGCGCTTTCTCTACAGAGCGATACCCTCCGTGCTGGCGGTATACTTCATAGGTTTTTATCCCCGGTACGTTTGCGTGCTCTAATAATATTTTCTGTCCCATCGTTACTTGGTGTAATGGTCTCTAATTAGTGTAATTTAACCTGTCCGTTTTTGCACTCTTCAATAAGCGCATCCATTTTCTCTTCTGTCAGGTTTTCTCTGTAATAGTCACCCAGCTGAAGCATTGGAGCATAACCACAGGCACCAAGGCACTCTACGCCTACTACGGTAAACATACCGTCGGCAGTAGTTTCACCTTCTTTAATGCCTAGTTTGTTGCAGGTATAGTCCATCAGGTTTTCAGCTCCGCGGATAGCGCAGCAAGAAGTCCTGCAAAACTCAAACATATACTTGCCTATAGGCTGCTGGTTGTACATGGTATAAAATGATACTACCTCATACACCTCGATAGGCTTGATGTTAAGAATTTCGGCAACCTTATCCTGAAGCTCTATGCTCAGCCAGTTGTCATGTGCGTCCTGAACTTCGTGAAGTACCGGTAGCAACGCCGATTTTCTTTTGTCAGCAGGGTAGTGGCTTATCAGTTCATCAATCCTTGCCTGAAGCTCGGGTGTGATGTTTATATCCTGTTTTATGTGACTAATCTTCATTTCTCTTAATTCTATTTTAAATTTTGAATTATAAATTTTAAATGCGCAGTGCTAATTCATAATTTAAAATTCATCATTTATAATGCTTTTTATGCGTCTAGTTCGCCTGCAATAACATTGAGGCTTGATAATGTTGCAATGGCATCAGACAACATCTGTCCTTTTACCATGTCGTTAAAGGCCTGGTAATAAATAAAACACGGCCTGCGGAAGTGTAGCCTGTAGGCTGTACGGCTTCCGTCAGTTATAAGGTAAAAGCCAAGCTCACCGTTACCGCCTTCTACCGGATGGTATACTTCGGTCTTCGGTACCGGAACTTCGCCCATTACAATTTTAAAGTGATAGATAAGTGCCTCCATGTTGTGGTATACTTCTTCTTTTGGTGGAAGATAGTAATCCGGCACATTAGCGTGGTAAGGTCCTTCTGGCATTTTTTCAAGTGCCTGGCGGATAATTTTCAAGCTCTCCCAAACCTCTGCGTTACGAACGCAAAAACGGTCATAAGTATCACCTGATTTACCTACAGGTACATCAAATTCGAAATCTTCGTAAGAGCTGTACGGCTGCATAACGCGAACGTCATAGTCAATACCGGCAGCACGAAGGTTTGGTCCTGTAAATCCGTAGCTCATTGCTTTCTCAGCAGAGATTGGACCTACATTTATAGTGCGGTCCATAAAGATCCTGTTACGGGTAAGCAGGTTTTCAAATTCCGTCCAGATGGCAGGGAATTCTTCTAAGAAAGTGTTTATTTTCTGGAAGGCTGCAGGGCTCCAGTCTCTTTCGAAACCGCCAATCCTTCCCATGTTGGTGGTAAGGCGCGCACCGCAAATCTCTTCGTAAATCTCATATATTTTTTCCCTGTACTGGAAAACGTAAAGGAAACCTGTAAGCGCTCCCGTATCTACACCCAGTACCGAGTTACAGATGATGTGGTCAGCAATACGTGCCAGCTCCATGATAATTACCCTCATGTACTGTACCCTTTTCGGGACCTCGATATCCAGTGCTTTTTCCAGTGTCATCCACCAACCCATGTTGTTGATAGGGGCCGAGCAGTAGTTCATCCTGTCGGTAAGCGGTGTTACCTGATAGAATGGCCTGTTTTCGGCAATTTTCTCGAAAGCACGGTGAATGTAACCTACAGTTCCCTCGCCATCAAGTATTCTCTCACCATCCATAAGCAGGATGTTCTGAAAAATACCGTGGGTTGCAGGGTGGGTAGGCCCAAGGTTTAGTATTGAAAGCTCGCTGCCGTCTTCATTCTGCTTTTGTTCGATCATCTTGGCATAACGATGCTCTGGTGGTAATAACAGGTCTGACATTTTATATAAAAATTTTTCCTTGTTCTTTATTATTTAACAGTCGAGTTGTCAGGAGTACGTCCAAAGAAACGGTCGTCCTTATCGGTTCTTCCTCCATCTTCCATTGGGAACTCCTTACGCATTGGGAAAGACACCATCTCATCCATGTTCAGTATCCTTTTCAGCTGCGGGTGGCCTTTGAATATGATCCCAAAGAAATCATACGTTTCGCGCTCCTGCCAGTTGGCACTCAAAAAGTGTTCTGTAGCCGATGCCACTTCCGGATTTTCACCGTTAAGAAAACATTTGAAGCGAATCCTTACGTTGTCATACCAGTTGTGCATGTGGTATACTGTGGCAAACTGCCTGTCAACTTCATTGTCAGGGTAATGGATGCCGCAAACATCGGTAAGGAAATTGAAACGAAGCAGCGGGTCATTCTTTAAAAAGCCCATAACTTCAGAAAGAGAGTCTGAAGCCACTTCAAAAGTGAACATATCTTTGATCTGGATAAAGCCGGTAACTTTTTCTCCGAACTTTTCGGTAAGCTTATCCTGTATAACTGTTGTTTCTAAAGCCATTGGTAACTTATGAAATATTATAAGAAGCTAATAGTTCTTTGTATTCGTCTGAACTTCTTCTGCGTACTGATTCGTTTCTTACGATATCCTGAAGTGTCATGATACCATCAAGAATCTGCTCCGGCCTTGGCGGGCAACCCGGAACGTAAACGTCTACCGGAATAACCTTATCAATTCCCTGAAGCACTGAGTAAGTGTCGAATATACCACCTGACGATGCACATGCACCTACGGCGATAACCCAACGCGGCTCAGCCATCTGCTCGTATACCTGGCGTAAGATAGGGGCCATTTTTTTAGCAATGGTTCCCATTACCAAAAGCATATCGGCCTGACGCGGAGAAAAACTCATACGCTCCGATCCGAAACGCGCCACGTCATAATGTGATGCCATGGTAGCCATGAATTCGATACCGCAGCAAGAGGTAGCAAAAGGCAGTGGCCACATAGAGTTAGCACGCGCCATACCTACAACGGTATCCAGTTTTGTTGCAAAAAAGCCTTCTCCTGAGTATCCTTCAGGTGCTTCAACCATTTTTATGTCTGATGACTTGCTCATTGTAATTTAGTTTTTGATTATCAGGAAGTTTTAAAGCCTCCTGTTTCCTCCTTCATTTATTCCCACTCCAAACCTTTTTTCTTCATCACGTAGAAGAAGCCTACTACAAGAAGAAGCATGAAGATTCCCATTTTTATAAGTCCTTCAACACCCATATCGCGGAAGTTTACCGCCCACGGGTACATGAATATTACTTCAACGTCAAAAAGTACGAACAGGATGGCAACAAGGAAATATTTTACCGAAAAAGGTATACGTGCGTTACCAACAGATTCTATACCGCACTCAAAGTTCTTGTCTTTGTTAAGCGAGTGTCTTTTGGGGCCAAGCTTGCCTGATACAAAAATTGTAGTAGCCACAAAGCCAACAGCAAGAAGCGTTTGCATTAAAATTGGGAAGTAATCCGCCTGATTTGTCTGCATATTATGTGTTTAATTTATAAAACAATTCACAAATATACACGTCATAACTGAACAAGTTCAACGTTTTTGTGACAGAAAATCAATAGAACCTTAATTTTTACTGGTTCTAAATAAAAATGGATTTAACAATTTTTAACACTGTGTGCAAAATTGGTATAATAATTTTTTTTCGGTTGTCAAATTCTTAAAAAAACACCTAAAAAAATAGTATTTGAAGAGGTTTTTCGATAAAAAAAACCGCCCTGAAGAGGGCGGTGGTTGATTGGTAGGTTATATGGTATGTTATTAGCTTATAGCGATGCAACCTGAGCGGCTACTTTACCTTTTTTTCCTTCTTCTTCAACATAGCTCACTTTGTCGCCTTCACGCAGTCCCTCTGTGTTTAGGCCTGTAGCATGAACGAAAATGTCCTTTCCTGTTTCGTCATCAGTTATGAATCCAAAACCTTTGGACTCAATGAAAAATTTTACTTTGCCTGTTCGCATTTCTGTAATAAAAAAAATTAATAATGATTTCAAAGATAAAATTTATTCTGACACATCAAAGAAAAATGTTAAAAAAATTAATATAAATCTATTTAAATGTTTATATTAATGTTGTTTTTTGATAAATTTGGCTTATTTGTAAACTTTTTCATTACAGTATCATTTCTCGTATTTACGGGCAAAACTGCCAGTTTGCGATAAGGGATATACTGTTAGTTGAGATCTTATCAGATTCGATATCGGTAATATTTGCTACTCCAAAATTGTCTCTTATTTCAATATTCAGGTACTGTGTTCTGGTCAGTTTAAATTTTGTGCCAAAGCCAAGGCTTAGCCCATAATCCATTTTTTTATAATCCTGCTGATAGCCGTTGGTGGGTGCATCACCCTTTACGGTGTACTTATCGCTAAAAGCATAAGCTGCAAAACCACCTCCGGTTACATAATAACTTTCATAAATATCCAGATAATATTTGATGTTCAGAGGAACAACGATGTAATCGAGAGTAGTGGTAATCTTTGAGTCTACCTCTGTAGTGTAATCTACCGGATTTCCGTCAGGGCCAATTATCGTGTCGCTATAGCTGTAATTTGTTTTTTGAACCGAACTTTTTCTTTCGTAGTTGATGGCTGCGCAAAATGAAAATCGTTGGTTAAGAGGTTTTTCTATAGTGATGCCGGCCATATAACCAAAAGCATAAGTAAAGTCTTTGGCATGGCCATCTCCTCTTATGGCAGATAATGTTGGGCCGGCGTTGATACCGTATTTTATTTCTTCCTGTGCCGATGATAATAATGAGAAAAGTAATGTAAGGGTGAAAAGTAGTTTTTTCATCGATTGGTCTTAAAAGCTTAAATGAGTTTTAATTAAAGGCTGAACTGCCAGTTTACGATCAGATTGATGCTGTTGATTCTGGCTTCGCCAATGGCGTTGTCGTCCAGGATTAGAGGGATGCCTAAATTATCCCTTAGCTCTATGTTCAGGTTTTGGGTTTCGTTCAGTTTGAATTTTGTGCCAAAACCAAGACCCAGACCGTAATCTAATGTTGTAATGCCTGTGCTTCCATCGGTTTTTTTGCCGTCTAGCTTGTAGGTGTCCCCTGCTAAAACAGCAACGTAAGCACCACCGGTAGCAAAAAAGTTCTTTTTGGCACCTATGTAGTATTTAAAGTTTAACGGAACAGAGATGTAGTGCAATGCTGTACGGGCTTTGAATTCAAAATCTAAAAACGCCGGATCGTCAGGGTCAGGAACCTGCCCGTTGCCCGGATCCTGATAGTTAGTGATGGTTTGGCTAGGGCTTTTCTTTTCGTAATTGATGTTTGCCAAAAATGACCATCTGTCGCTAATGGGTGCTTCCATAGAAAGGCCGATAAGATAACTAAGCCCGTAACTAAAATCTTCTACATAAATATCGCCTCTAAGGTCGGCAAATGTAAGCCCGGCATTAATGCCGAAAGTTGTCTTTTCCTGTGATGTTGCGAGTAAGGGCAGTAAGGAAAGAGCGAGTAGTATTTTCTTCATTGGTTTGGTTTATGTGGGGTAAAAATAAGAAAAGGTTTATCTTTTTTATAATTTTGCCTGAAATATGATTTTATGAAGATGGACAAGAAATTTAATATTCTTACTTTCAAGGAGTATTTCTATTATATAGAGAATTATAAGAAGTATACCGACTTTAATGTATTGGGGTTATATCGGTCATTAGACGAAAATAAAAAACTGGATACCGATCAAAAAATTGAGGTTAGGGATTATGCACATACATTCTTTAAAAAGCAATTTGATTTTTTACAGATAAAAGATCCTTCTACCTATGTAAAGGTTATTTCATTGGGACAGGAGCTTACTGTTGCGGACAAGTATCAGCTTTGGGATGATGTACGGGCTTATCAGGAGAAGACGCTGAAAGATAAACGCATTAGGCATCGAAACTTTGGAGTTTATTCCAAACACGATTGTGGCTATGAAAATTGTCGTTTCAATGGGTTGATGATTCAGCAAGGTTCGTGGCTTGCTGAAATGGAAATGAGGGGGACATGCTGGTATGCAAAAGTGAAATCTGAAAAAATAAAATCCGAAAGGAAGAATTCAGCTCAAATAATCAAAAGAGAAATTGATTTCGAGGATTAGGAGAACGGATAACAAAAACGGGCATCATTTGATGCCCGTTTTCTGTATTTATATAGCGATTACGCCAAATTCACTTTTATGCTAAGTTCTGTCAGCTGAGCGTCATCAATATTAGATGGTGCATCGATCATTACGTCGCGTCCTGAATTGTTTTTAGGGAATGCGATAAAGTCACGGATGGTTTCCTGACCGCCAAGGATGGCAACCAGCCTGTCGAAACCAAAAGCAAGACCGCCGTGTGGTGGCGCACCAAACTGGAACGCGTCCATAAGGAAGCCAAACTGTGCTTTTGCCTGCTCTTCGGTAAAGCCAAGGTATTTAAACATTAGCGCCTGAGTTTCTTTATCATGTATCCTGATAGATCCACCGCCTATTTCGTTACCGTTAAGTACAAGGTCATAAGCATTAGCTCTTACATCACCGGGGTTTGTTTCAAGAAGTGCCATATCTTCTGGTTTTGGAGATGTGAACGGGTGGTGCATCGCGTGGAAACGCTCACTTTCCTCGTCCCACTCTAACAGAGGGAAATCTACAACCCATAGCGGAGCGAATACCTCAGGGTTTCTCAGTCCAAGGCGTGTAGCAAGCTCCATACGAAGTGCGCTAAGGCATGTACGTGTTTTGTGTGCATCACCGCTAAGTACTAAGATAAGGTCGCCCGGTTGAGCACCTGTAATCTCTGCCCATTTTTTAAGGTCTTCCTGATCGTAGAATTTATCAACTGACGATTTGATAGAACCATCAGCTTCATATTTAGCATATACCATACCGGTAGCACCTACCTGAGGGCGTTTTACCCACTCGATAAGCTCGTCAATCTGTTTACGGGTATATGCACCGGCACCCGGAACTGCAATACCTACAACAAGTTCTGAACTGTTGAATACTGCAAAATCTTTGTGTTGTGTTACTTCGTTTAGTTCTCCAAACTCCATTCCGAAACGGATATCCGGTTTGTCGTTACCATATTTTCTCATGGCATCGGCATAGGTCATTCTTGGGAATTTACCTGTTTCGATACCTTTAACTTCTTTTAAAAGGTGGCTTGCAAGGCCTTCAAATACACCCATAATGTCTTCCTGTTCTACGAATGCCATCTCGCAGTCAATCTGAGTGAATTCAGGCTGACGGTCAGCACGAAGGTCTTCGTCACGGAAACATTTAACGATCTGGAAGTATTTATCCATACCACCCACCATAAGCAGCTGCTTAAAGGTTTGTGGCGATTGCGGCAGGGCATAGAACTGCCCCGGATTCATTCTTGATGGTACAACAAAGTCACGTGCACCTTCAGGAGTTGATTTTATAAGTACCGGAGTTTCCACTTCGATGAATCCCTGGTTAGAAAGGTAGTTTCTTACTTCCATTGCCACTTTGTGACGGAACATAAGGCTGTTCTTAACCGGGTTACGGCGAATGTCCAGGTAACGGTATTTCATTCGGATGTCTTCACCACCGTCAGTCTCGTCCTCAATAGTAAAAGGAGGGATGATAGCCGCGTTAAGTATAGTAAGCTCACTTACCAGGATCTCGATATCTCCGGTAGCCATAGCAGCATTTTTAGACTCACGCTCTATAACCGTACCTTTAACCTGGATTACGAATTCACGGCCAAGAGTTGCAGCCTTCTCAAAAACATCTTTTTGAGTACGTGCTTCGTCAAATATAAGCTGGGTGATGCCGTAACGGTCCCTAAGGTCTACCCATATAAGGAATCCTTTGTTACGTGATTTTTGTACCCATCCGGCTAGAGTTACTTCCTGGTTGATATGCGATGCGTTAAGCTCACCGCAATTATGGCTTCTATACATTACTTGAAAATTTTACGATTGCAAATTTAGCAACTAATGTTTACAAAGCACAAAAACATGGCACTATCTTTTTATTATGCTCCGGTCTGTTTAAAGGAGTTGATTATTCCTGCCATTTCTTTCTCGTAGCTGCTTCGGTTTTCGGCATCGGTCCATACCATAATCTGGTAAAATCTGTTAGGCCCTTCAATAAATCCTATTTTCCAGTATACGCGATTGCCCGATGATACGCCTTCAAACGAAATGATGCGGGCTTTGAGTCCGCCAATTTTGGTCTCTTCAAAAGGAGGGAGTTGCTTTTTGGCTATAGATGTTTCCATGCCGTCGAGTATAAGCTGCGAATAACCTTCGAGGGTAGAAGGGTAGGTGTCTGATAATTTCTTTTTGGCGATATCGGCAGAAACTACATCTTTGGTTTCATCAATGCCTATGACAAAAATATTTTTCACCCTGTTCTCATACTGTACAGATGCATCCTTATTAATGTCGCCTGTCCTGATAAAATGATTTGGCAACTCAAGGGTATACCTGTTTCCTACGTGTGCCGTCGTAGTGGTTTGTTCACACGAGATAAAAAAGACGGTAGATAATAGTAATACGAGTACAGAACGGCTCATGGCAGGAGTTTTTAGTTTGGTAAAAGCAATTTAAGGATAAAAACGTAATAATTGTTGGTTCGTCGTTTTTTTCTTCATTTCAGAGGGTATGGATATAAAGGTGCTGATGGTATCAGAATAAAGTTTATTTTTACGGTAATTAAATCAATAACTATGAAAAAGATCGCGTTAATGCTCCTTTTTGCTTTTGCAGGAGCTTATGCACAAACGGAACCTGTTAAGTTTTCGGCCAAAATTCAGAACCGTAACAGTGATTCGCTAGTAATAAGAAACCAGAAAATCAACAGGGTAATTAAGGCTGATGCTAAAGGGAATTTTACAGACTCTTTTACAGGAGACGCAGGCTTTTACCAGTTTTTTGATGGTATCGAGCAAGCATCGCTATACCTAAAGCCGGGTTTTGACCTTACCATGAATGTTGATGGTAAAAAGTTTGATGAAACGCTAGCTTATAAAGGTAAAGGGGAGAAAGAAAACAATTTCCTTGCAGCAATGGCAAGAGACAATGAAGCTTTAGGCAAAAAACTGGAGGCTAATCCGGATCAGGTAACGCAGTTTAAGCTTATCAATGAATTGCTTGACAAACTGGATGCAACGCTAAAAGATACATCTTTGGATGAAGGTTTCAGAACCACTTTTGGCCAGCAGATTGCAGGGCAGCGTCAGCAAATGGCTCAGATGGCTGCACAGGCTGAGAAATCGTCTAAAATGAAAGGGCAGGCTTCTGCAACTTTCAACTATGAGAATGCCAAAGGCGGTACTACTAAACTTGAAGACTTAAAAGGTAAATATGTATATGTAGATGTTTGGGCTACATGGTGTGGGCCTTGCCGCCAGCAAATACCTTTCCTGAAGCAGGTGGAAGAGAAGTATCACGGGAAAAAGATAGAATTCGTTAGTATTTCTATCGATAAGGCATCTGACCATGATAAATGGAAAAAGATGGTAACCGACCAGGCTCTTGGCGGAACACAGCTTTTTGCCGATAAAGACTGGAGCTCTGCGTTCGTACAGTCTTACGGAATCAATTCTATCCCAAGATTTATCCTGATAGGCCCTGATGGTAATATTGTGGATGCTGATGCAAAAAGGCCTTCAGATCCTGCGCTTCAGGCACAGTTGGATTCGTTGCTTAAGTAAGAAATTCATATATGAATAAGAAAGCCACTTTAAAGTGGCTTTCTTATTCATGAAGGTTGTAAAATAAAAAGTCATAAATACAGTTGTATTATGATTCAAACACAGATTATATTAAAATGAAAAAAATTGCTTTTTTACTCCTGTTGGCTACAGCAGGAGCCTATGCACAGACTGAGGTAAAGTTTGCTGCCAAAATACAGAACAGAAACAGTGACTCTTTATTGGTAAGGTCTAGGTCTTTTAAAAAAGTACTGAAGGCTGATAAGACCGGTGCTTTTAAAGATGCTTTTGCTGTTGAAACAGGATTTTATCAACTGTTTGATGGTACTGAAAATACTACTGTATTTTTAAAGAACGGATTTGACCTTAACCTTGCAATGGACGCCAAAATGTTTGACGAATCTATTGTATATAAAGGTAAAGGAGAGAAGGAGAATAATTACCTGGCAAAAAAAGCTCTTGAAACCGAATTGCTTGTTGAGAAGCTGGGTAAGATTGAAGATATTGCGCAGCAAAAGGTTTTGATTGATGCTTTTATAGCAAATTCTGAACAACAACTTAAGGACCCGTCGCTTGATGTTACTTTTGCAACTGCTTTAACAAAGGAGATTGAAGCAGACCGTAAAGATTTAACGGCTATGGGCGAAGATGCTGCAAAGGCTCTGAAAATGTTAGGAAAACCTTCTCCGTTGTTTACCTATGAGAATTTTAAGGGAGGAACGACCAGTCTTAACGATCTTAAAGGGAAGTATGTATATATAGACGTTTGGGCTACCTGGTGTGGGCCATGCCGTCAGGAAATACCTTTTCTTCAGGAGGTGGAAAAGAAATACCATGGCAAGAAGATTGAGTTCGTGAGCATCTCTGTTGACAAGGCAAAAGATCACGAAAAGTGGAAAAAGATGGTAACAGATAAATCGCTGGGAGGTGTACAGCTTTTTGCAGATAAAGACTGGGCTTCAGACTTTATTCAGGCCTACGGGATCAACTCAATCCCGAGATTCATACTTATAGGCCCTGATGGGAAAGTTGTGGATGCTGACGCTAAAAGGCCATCCGATTCTGAACTTCAGGTACAATTGGATTCACTACTAAAATAACCAAAAAGGTTACGTTAATGTAAATTTAATGTTAACTAAATGTTACGAAACCATCTGCTGAAGCGGATGGTTTTTTGTTTTTACAGTAAAAATATCCCCTTTATAGGCGAAAAATATTTGCATTTTTATAAAACCCTGTTTTTTGACAATCTCTGTGATGCTCAGTAAAATAAAGGGTTTTGGAAGATTTTTGAATTTTCCAATGTTAAGTTTTCAGTTATGTTACGAAATTGTTACCTAAATGTATCTTTTGTGTAAATTATATTTAATAGATTTGTAAAAGAGATTAACATTTATCTATAACCCTAAAAGACAAAACTGAAATGAAAAAGATTCTATTTGCCGGATTACTATTGTCAGCAGGTGTGTTATCTGCACAAAATAAAGATCACGATTACTCAATAGAGAACAATATAGTAAAAGCTGTTTATTATTACGAAAACGGTAGTATCAAACAGGAAGGTACTTACAAAGACGGTAAACTACACGGAAACTGGACCGCTTATAACGAAGACGGTACTAAACAATCTATGGGAGAATATACTAATGGCCTTAAAACCGGGAAATGGTTTTTCTGGACAGGAGCTGTTCTTAACGAAGTAGATTACAACAACAGCAGGATTGCTGAAGTTAAAAAGTGGTCGAAAGACGCTGTGGTAGTTAATAAATAAACAGTTACTGTTTATTGAGAAAAGGCTGTTAGTTTAAAACTAACAGCCTTTTTTAGTATCTATTTTTTGGCGGTTTTCTTATTCCTGCGGCCCCACCATATCAAAAATCCGGATATTGGCAGCAGCATACATACAAAACTGGCTATGAAGGCGATTATCTTTCCGGGTATGCCCAAAATGGCACCTACGTGAATGTCATAGTTTGCTGTGATAAGCTTTTCGCCAAAGTTCCTTTCGCTGTGGTTTTTTACATACAGCAGTTTTCCGCTGTATTGATCGAACTGCAACTGGTGGTACACATAATATTTGCCAGGATATTGCTGAACATAAGCATCTATAACCGCAGTTTTAGCGGTATCGGCAGGTTTACCAAGGCTCATTGCATCTGCATCCTTAAATTTAGCTAATGTTATTTCATAAGCTTTGTCTAGTGCAGCATCTCTGTTACCATCGCTAACGGTTGATTTTTTTACAACCTGTTCGGGAGGTGTTATGCTTTGTGATCCTGCTACATATACTACAGCCTGAAACCAGGTAAAGGCCCACACCATGCCTGTAAAAGCAATGATAATAGCAATTGTAGCAATGTAAAAACCAAGGATGTTATGCAGATCATAGTTTTTCCTTCTCCATTTAGTTGAGTCTTTCCACTGAAACCAGAAACGCTGTTTACGGGCTGCTTTGTTCTTAGGCCACCAAAGGATGATTCCTGTGATGAGCATTATCACAAATATGAAAGTGCTCCAGCCAACAATTTGTTGCCCTACCGGGTGATGGATAAGCAAACTCCAGTGCAGCATTTTCACTACATTGAAGAAATCTATTTCCTGATCGTATATGGCAAGTATCTTACCTGTATACGGATCTACATATACATTGTAGTAATAGTCTATAGAATCGAAATACCAAAAACAGTCTTCAGCATTCTCAGCAGCTTTATAGCAATGAAACTCCACCGATCTTCTCGGATCTTTATACACGTGCATATCGTTAAACTGTATAGAGTCTCCGATAGCTTTGTAGGTTTCATTCCAGATGGTGCTTACCGGCAGGCGGTTTGCAGTTACCTTAGGCACATAAAGCGCATCTTCACGCTGCCAGTCGCTTATTTCCTGGCTAAAAACAAAAATGCATCCTGTTATTGACAGAAACAGTACTACAAGCCCTGAGGTAAGGCCAAGCCATAAATGCAACTGGCCTATCCATTGCTTAAAAGTCTTTTTCTTTTTTGGTTTTTCTTTTCCCATACACAAAACGGTTATTTTTCAGCGGGAATGCTGTATGTTGCACAATGCCAGATGAACTGGTAGTCTTTACCGTTAAAGTTACCCGGAACTTCTTCTTTTTTCGTTGTTTCCATGATGTATTTAACTCCCCACGGAAGGCTGAACTTTATTATTCCGTCTTTGTCGGTATATAACTTTTTAGACCACTGGTCGGTAATATAAACAGCTACTTCCTGTTCTTTTACCGGCTGGCCTTTGTACAATACCTTAAAAGCAACTTCTCCTTTGTTGGCAGGGACCTTCTTGCTTATGTCTACAATTGTAAGTCCGTTCGGATTTATGGCAGCAGTTTCGCTTGCGGTTCCGCCTACTTCAACTTTGGCTGTAGCGTGGTAATGCGTTTTAAAGATTCCGAAATTATATTGTGTATAGTCTATAACGTCAATGTTACTGTTGTTTAGTACAACAGTATATGTTCCGTTTGCTTTCGGTTCAAAAGAGCCGCTGTAAAACGTAACGGCAGGAGTCATTTGAAGTTTGGTTTTTTCGCCTGTCGGGCTTATTACCCACACATCAAAATTCTTCACTTTATTAAACGCTTCTTCGTCAGCGTTTTCAATTTCTCCATAGGTGTATTCGCCAAAATAAACCCTTACTTCCTGTTTTTTATTGATCTTGCCCACCGGGCTTGTCTCTACCCACATAAAGTGCGCAAAGCTGTTGGCTGTAACAAACAGAAGCAATATTAATAGAATCGATTTTTTCATGGGTGCAAAAGTAAAACATCTTCCCTGAGGAAGATGTTTTTATATTATTTTAGAAATTGTAGGTAATGTTGGCAAGGAAAGTCCTTGGTGCCTGAGGGTTGATGGTAGACCAACCTTTGTAGTACTCCTCGTCGGTTAAGTTGTTAAGCTTAAGCGTTATGATAAAAGGCTCAGCGTTATAGAAAACCGATGCATTAAGTACAGTATATTCAGGTAGTGCAAATGTACCTCCCAGTGTCCTGTTAAAGATATAGCTTTCTGTACCGTAGTTACCACCAAATCCTAAACCAAAGTTTCTAAGAGTTCCGGTGCTGAATTTGTAGCTTGCCCAAAGGTTTGCAAGGTTTCTTGGTCCTGCACTTTCCGGTCTGTGTCCTACAAAGTCAGGGTCACCTGAAGAAAGTCTTGCATCAATATAGCTGTATCCGGCAAGGATATTAAGTCCTTCAACAGGATTAGCAGTAATGCTTACCTCAATACCTTTGTTAGTTTGGGCGCCATTATTAAAACTGTTCTGGTTAAAGAATGTCTCGTCAAGTTCAATTGAACCATTTCCGTTAAGGTCTTCTGTTTCGGTAGTGTATAGTGTATACACCATGTCTTTAACTTTAGTTTCAAAATAGCTTATGCTACCAGAAAGGCGGCTGTTGAAAAGATCTGCCTTTAAACCGAATTCCACCTGATTTGCGTGCTCAGGGTCGAATGACTGTACTGTAGTTACATTACGGTTAATGTTACTTGCAGGGTCTGTGTTTACAAATCCGTTCATGTAGTTACCAAATACTGATAACTGCTCAGGGATGATTTGGTATACAGCTCCAAATTTAGGTGAAACTGCAGTTTGTTTTCCGTTATCGTTTGTAAAGTGGTCTATCCTTACACTTGCCATAACCGATAGGTTTGGTAAAAGGTAGGCAACGTCTGAGACATAGGCACTAAAAATCTCCTGATTAGCTTTGCTGTAGTATGGTCCCTGGTTAGCGATACCTGCGTCTGCTCCGGCCTGAGTAAGTACACCCGTGTCATCCGGGTTGCTGTCTCCCATTGGGCTTCCGTAAGCAGCATTAAGCATAGGCGCTATAGCAGCAAATACGTCTGCATTTACTCCAAGGTTAACAAATCCCTGGTTTCCGTAGCCTGTACTGTTGTTTCTTACATAACGTGTAAAATAATCAAGGCCACCAATAAATTTATGTTTTACAGCACCTGTGTTAAATTCACCGATAAAGTTTTGTTGTATATCTGTTCCTGATGTTTCAGAATCCTGTTTGCTTGTTGAGCGTGAAAGGATGATACCTTCGGTAATGGCGAATCCAGGCATAGTAGCTCCTACTGCTGCTTCGATTGCAGATGTTCCTTCATACAGGTAAGAGTAGTATCCGTTAGATTTGGCAGAGTTTCTTGATACGATTGTCTGAGATGTCCATTTGTCATTAATCTTGTAGTTCATGAATGCCTGCATGTTGAATGAAGGTGTATCCATGTATAGGTCGTTACTTGTGTAAGAACGTCTGTTGTCATACACCAGTTCGTCCATATTATGCACTCTTAACGGATTGCTTCTGTCAAGGAAAAGCATAGTCTGGTTTGTGCTTCTTCCGTTATAGAACTCTGCGTTTACAAGGAAAGAAAGCCTGTCATTTACTTCATAAGAAAGTGTTGGGGCTACATATAGCGATTTTTTGAAACCGGCATCCTGGAAGCTGTCTTCAGTGTGGTATGCAGCGTTTAATCTCAGGTATACTTTTTTCTCAGCATTTAATGGCGTATTTATATCCAGAGTTGTTCTGTTAAGGCCATAAGTGCCTGATGTATACGATATGTTTCCTCCAAAAGTGCTGTAAGGCCTTTTAGTAGTTACGTTAATTAAACCACCGTAAGATATAAGGCTGCTTCCGAATAATGTTCCTGAAGGGCCTTTGATAACGTCAATTCTGTCTATGTTTGCAGGATCAGGATTACCATTTGTTAAACCTGGCACACCGTTTCTCATAGTTGGCTGTACTGCAAAACCTCTTAAAGAGTAATACGCTGCACCATCACCGCCACGACCTGTAGATTCCCAAAGTTTATCCAGTCCGGGAGCATTTTTAAGAGCATCGTCAAAGTTTGTAACGATCTGTTCTTTTAATACTTCAGCACTAATGGTATTGTAAACCTGTGGGTTTTCAATATCTTTCAGCGGCATTTTAGCAACTACATCGCTTTTAGTGCGTGCAAATTTATTGCCTTTACCTTCAATTATCACTTCGTTAAGCTGTTCCTGGCTTTCTGCAAGTGTAAAATCTTTAGTAAGCGTTTCTCCGGCAACTATAGTTATGCTGTTTTCTACAGATGCGATTCCTACTGCAGAAACACGTAATGTATAGGTTCCCGGCTTAATGCCTCTAATTTCATACTGGCCGTTTTGTCCAGTAACTGCCGAATATGCAGTTCCTCTAAGTACTACTGAAATATTTTCAGCAGGAGTATTGCCGCTTAATAAGATAGTACCATTTAACTTACCGCGTTCCTGTGCTGCCATAGTAATGGTAACAAAAGAGATAAGGAAGAAAAATACTTTTTTAAATGTATTTGTGTTCATTTTCTTGGTTATTATTTTCGGGTGCAAAAGTACATGGGAATAAATTAGTATGCAAATTATTTTTACTTGTTCTAAATAAGAATAACTATTTTTTAATAGATTGTTATTTAATTGTTTGCGAGGCGTTTGTCTCTTTTTTCTGAAGAGCTTTTTTTTGATAAATAAAAAAAGTTCCGTGGTTTTCACGGAACTTTTATCAGAATTACATTAATGAATAAACAGTTGGCTACTTATTAAAATTTATAGGTTATACCAAAACGTGCATTTCTTGGAGCTTCCGCCTGCCAGTAATAGGCATTTAACCATGAGTAGAATGATCCGCTATACAGGTATTTATCAAGGATATTGAACATGTTAGCCGTAAATCTAAGTTTTCCGGTTTCGTATGATAAACCTCCATCAAGCCTGAAGTAATCAGGAAGCCTTTCAAGACCCGCGCTCCATGTGTCTGTTTGACGTCCGGCAAGGTAAGAGAAGCCAATTGAAGCTCCTAGTCCTTTCAATTTGCCTACAGGTTGTGTATAGCTTAACCATGCATTAGCTGTATGTTTTGAATAACCCGGAATTACATCCCCTTCTTTAATTCCTGTAGCGGCAGAAATATTGTCATCAATTTTGCTGACAATAGATTCTGTAAAGGCATAGTTTGCAATCAGGTTCAGTCCCGGAAGGATCTGTCCTCTAAGGTCGAATTCGATACCTTTTGCTGTTTTCTCACCAAGAACTACGCTGAATCTTTCATTTCCTGTATTAGTAGGGTCAGATGTAAGCTCGTTTTTCTTAAGAATGCTATATGCCGAAAGGGTAGTAGTCCATTTTTTGTTGAACCAGTCTTTTTTGATACCGATTTCTCTGTTGTTCCCTGTAAGTGGCTTAACGTTGTCACCATTTCTCATAACTCCTGCCTGAGGTGTAAACGCCTGATCGTATAGTCCGTATACTGCAAGGTTCTCATCAATTGAATAGCTTACTCCAAAACGTGGGCTAATGTGGTTGTCTCCAATTGGATCTCCTCCCCAGCTTGCTGAACTTGCATAAGTATATCTACCTGCAATTGTAACCCTAAGTTTATTCTCGAAAAAGCCAAGTTCATCCTGTAAGTATGCTGCAGCATATTCTGAACTCATAAGTCCGCCGGCTGCAGCAGCCCTGTCTTTAAGAGGTGTATTGCGGTCAAAGTTTGGCATTCCGTTAGAAGGCGCTCCATAGTTTGGAGCATATACATTAAACGGATTGTCTACTGTATCAAGATCATGCGATTGTCCCCAGTCTGCCATATAGTCTTTATCACCAAGATCAATTCCTCCCAATACTTTGTGGCTTATTGCTCCGGTATTAAATTTACCATTTACATAGATCTGGCCTAAATACATAGTACTGTTTGCGTCCCAGATACCAACGTTACGGATGATTTCTCCTTCGGCAAGAGTCCCTTCAGGAACCCCGTCAAAATCCCTGTCTACAGGACCCGGCCCTACAACACCCGGCCATGAGCTGTAGCCCTGCTGCAGGTATTTAAAATATGACATTTGTCCTGTAATTTTCCAGTCATTGTTTATCTGGTGCTCAAATTTAAGATAAGCACTGTGGTCGTTTATTTTAGAATCAGGTAAGCCTGGCTGTGTCATCGTAAAATCTACTGGTAAAGTTGCGTATCCTCCTGATGCAGGTCCGAAAACATAGTAAGAACCCACTTCAGTCATGTTAGCACGCTGATAGTTATATTCTGCGGTAATTTTTGTTTTGTCGTCTGCCTGGTATGATATAACCGGTGCAATAACGTAACGGTCGTTGTGTTCAAAATGACGGTGTGAACCTTTATTTTGTGCGGCAAGGTTTAAGCGGTACTGTAATTTTCCTTTTTTGTCAAATTTACCATCAAGGTCTATGCTGGCCCTGTAAAAATCATAGCTTCCGGCCATAATATTAGCTTCGGCCTTAGTTTGTCCCGTAGGTTTTTTTGTAACTACGTTGTAAAGACCACTCGGATCGCCATTGGCAAGCATAAATCCGGCAGGGCCTTTCACAAATTCAATATGGTCTACAAAGCTCATGTCTTCTGTAAGCGGACCCCAAAATGATGATACCACATTAAATCCGTTACGAAATGCCTGTATCTGAGAACCACGCATAGTTATGTTTGTATATAGGTCACCCCAGTGCTCTAAACGCACAGCTCCACTCACGTTACGGATAACTCCGTCGCTCATGCTGGTTATCTGTTGGTCTTTTAACGTCTGTGCGCTAACCACCTGAATGTTTTGAGGGATTTCAAGTACAGGTGTCTGCAAACGTAATGTAGTAGATACTTTTTCCTGCATGTACTTGTTTTTCTGTTGCTCAATAACAACTTCGTTAAGCTGTTCCTGACTTTCAGTAAGCGTAAAGTTTTTAGTAGTTGTCTGTCCAGATGTAACTGTAACACTTTCTTCTATAGTTGAAATTCCAACAGCAGAAATACGGATTGTATAATTACCCGGTTTTACATTTTTAATTTCATACAAACCGTTACTATTGGTAGCGGCAGAATGGTTTGTGCCTTTAAGGGCGACTGTAATGTCTTCAGCAGGTGTATTCCCGCTCAGGTTAATTTTTCCACTGATTTTACCCTTTTCCTGAGCCAAAACCGTTAGGGAGGCAAAGAACATAAGGCAAAGCAGCGCTTTTTTAAATGTAATTTTGTTCATTTTATGTGGTTATTTTGTTTGACTGCAAAAGTAAGCGTCGCACAAATAACATTCAATACTTATTTGTATTTATTCTAAATAAAAATAATATAGCTCTAAAAATTACATTATATGTATTGTTTATAATGTTTTTTTAATTATATTTTAATTTTGTATAGAAAAGGATGTTTTTTTATTAAGGCTCACAAACCGTTTTTGTATAAAAAAGCCCTGTGCGTTAACACAGAGCTTTTCATCAGGAATTGGAGGTGAAATTATTAATGTTTTGTGGTAAAGCCATCTTCGCTCAGTTCCCTGTGCTCATAATCAGCTACCATTTCTTTTTCATAATCAATTGGTTCACCTTTAGAGAATCTTCTGATAAGGCTGTCAAATATCGAGTATACTACCGGTACGATTACAAGTGTAAGGAATAGTGAACTCACAAGTCCACCGATGATTACCCATGCAAGACCATTGTTCATCTGAGCAGCACCACCTTTTGCCAATGCGATCGGAATCATACCGATAACCATCGCGATAGTGGTCATAAGGATTGGGCGAAGACGGGCGTGGTTGGCCTGTACAAGCGCATTAAAAGTAGTTTCGCCGGCTTCCTTACGGTGGTTGGTAAAGTCTACAAGTAATATCGCATTCTTACATACAAGACCGATAAGCATAATGATACCAAGTATCGTGAATATATTCAGTGAGTTGTTTGTTAACGCCAGTGCCAGCAATGCCCCGATGAATGATAATGGTACCGAGAACAGTACCACAAACGGATACACAAAACTGTTATAAAGCGCTACCATTACAAGGTATACAAGCAGGATAGCGGCAAGTAGTGCGATACCTAATGTACCGAAACCTTCTTCCTGCATCTCCATATCACCACCCCATACATAGCTCACACCCATAGGGCGCTCCATTTTTTCGAATACAGCCTGCCAGTCACCTATAACAGCACCTACAGGACGTCCTACCGATTGTCCCTGTACAGTAACCGAAGCACTCTTATCACGTCTTTCTAACAATGATGGCCCTGAGCCTTCTGTAACAGCGGCAAACTGAGAAAGTTTCACTTCCTGCCCCGCATTGTTCATAAAGGTAAGGTTACGCACGTCGTTAATATCCATACGGTTTTCTTCACCGAAACGGATGTTGATGTCATATTCATACTGTCCTGCACGGAATTTACCATCGGTATTACCGTTAAAGGCAGTTTGCATTGTCATACCTACGGTTTGAAGATCTAAGCCCAGAGCAGCCATTTTATCACGGTCTACCTGAACGTTAACCTCAGGTGAACCCGATTCTGACGTTAGTTTTATCTCTGTTGCACCCGGAATTTTAGCAAGTTCTGCGGCAGCTTTTTCCGCCCATGCCATTGCACTTTCAAGGTCGTTACCGGTAACGGTAAGGGCAATAGGTGCATCATCGGCACCCCCCATGATACTTACCGGTACAGTTTTGATTTTAGCACCAACCAATACTTTTTCAAGTTCACGCTTGCTTTTTGCAGCATATACGAATGAGTTGTCTGTACGGTGCTCTTCATCAACCAGGGTTACAGTAATCTCCGATTTATAAGCAGTAGACTGCGCACCGGCAAAACCTTCACTGGTTTGTCCTACAGTTGTGATGATGCTTTTTACTTCAGGTTTACTGGCTAAGAAAGCTTCCGCTTTCTGCGTCATAAAGTTAGTCTGCTCAAGGGATGCATCTTTAGGCAGCTCCATCTGAACGATGAACTGACCCCTGTCCAGCTTGGCAAAGAACTCACCACCTACATAAGTTCCTGCAATCATAAGCGATCCTATAAAAAGCAATATTGCAACACCAAGGCTGGCAAGTTTTGTCCACCTGCTTTTAAGCGACCATTTAAGTATGTCTGTTACCCAGTGCGTGAAACGGTCAAGACCCTTTTCAAAACCAAGGATAATACGTCCGAATAATGATTTTCCGGTGATATGCTCCAGTTTACCAAAACGTGATGATAACCACGGGATAAGCGTAAACGATGATAATAGTGATAATAATGTAGCGATAACTACCACCACACAGAATTGTGTAATAATGTTAGAAACAAGACCCGAACTCATTGCAATAGGTAAGAATACCACCACGATTACAAGGGTAATCGCTGATACGGTAAATCCAATCTCGGCAGTACCGTCATAAGCAGCACGAATTCGGTTTTTACCCATCTCCATGTGTCGGTAAATGTTCTCAAGTACCACAATCGCATCATCCACAAGGATACCTACCACTAGTGATAGTCCAAGTAAACTCATTAGGTTCAGGGTGTAATCCATCAGGTAAACACCAATAAAGGTTGCGATAAGCGATGCCGGAATAGACACCATTACGATAAGGGCGTTCCTTAAACTGTGAAGGAAGAATAACATCACGAATGCCACAAGGAATACCGCGATGAATAAATCGTGTATTACCGCATCGGCAGCAACAAGTGTAAATTCAGAAGTATCATTAGCCACAACAAGTTTCAATCCTTGCTTAGCATAATCTTTTTCAATTTTAGCGATAGCAACGCGCACATCCTCGCTTACCTGCACGGCATTAGCTTCGGTTTGTTTAGTAATCTGTACAGCAATTGCACTACCCTGGTCTACACGGGCTATCTTCTCGGCTTCTTTCTGGCTATCCTGTACATCGGCAATCTGGCCAAGGCGTACCTGGATACCATCTTTAGACGATACCACAAGGTTACGCATTTCTTCAACCGTACGGTATTTACCTGCAAGACGAACAAGCATAGAGCTTTCACGTGTCTTTACGCTACCTGTAGGGAAGTCAAGGTTACTGCCAAGTATGGCCTGTTGTACCTGAGGGATGCTCAGTCCGTATCCTTTTAGTTTATCTTCAATAAGGTTTACCTGTATTTCACGTTCCTGTCCACCTACAAGGGTTACCTGAGCCACACCCGGAACACGGGCAAGTATAGGTTCGATTTTCTTATCAAGAAGGTCATAGAATTCAACCTCGTCCATTTTAGAAGTTGCTCCCATTGTAATTACCGGAAGGTCACTCAACGAGAACTTCACAAGGGCAGGAGGGTCGGCATCTTCCGGAAGGTCTTTTTCAATAGCGTTTATTTTACGCTGGGCATCATTCAGGGAGTAATCGGCATCAGCTTCAGATTCCAATGTTACCATTACAACCGAAAGGCTTTCGTATGATTTTGATTCTACCTTTTTTACAAGCTCAAGTGACGACACCGCGTCTTCAATCTTTTTTGTAACCGTATTTTCTACCTCTCCGGGCGAAGCTCCGGGATATACAGTAGAAATGGTTATCACGTTCATTTCAAATTTAGGGATAAGCTCATAGCTCAGGTTACTGTAGCTAAACAGCCCCCCTAAAGTAAGTATGATGAACAACACTATAATAAGTGTTGGACGTTTTATGGATATTTCTGCTAATTTCATTTTGTGTCTTTATGGTTGCCGTCTCTTTTCGGGAACGGCGGTTGGTTATTTTATAACACTCACTTTTGTACCGTCCTGAAGGTTGATCTGACCGCTGGTTACTACCACATCACCTTCTTTAAGGCCACCAAGTATTTCTACTTCTTCACCAAAGATGCGTCCCGGAGTTACTTTTACAAGTTTGGCAATGCTGTCGTTTACAACAAATATCTGGCTGTTTCCTACACCGCCTACAAATGCTACCCTTGGTACTGTGAGTACTGCAGCCTGGTTAGAAGCATCGTTGCTGCCAAATTCAGCCGAACCATACATACCTGCCTTGATCAGGTTATTAGTGTTGTTAGAAATCTCGATTTCAACAGGGAAATTTAATGAAGCATCTGCTTTAGGAGCAATGAAAGTAATTTTACCGCTAAATTTCTTATCAGGATATACGCTTACGTTTACAGGGATCTGAGTACCTAATTTTAACGATGCTACCTGCTGTTCTGTTACGGTTACTCTAAGCTTAAGTGTAGATACATTTACAAGTTCAAATAAAACAGTGCCCGGAGATACTACCGATCCCGGCTCGATGTTACGTTTGTTTACAATACCATTAATGCTCGATTTGATTGAAGCATCGCCAAAGTTTACTTTGGCCTGGTCGTAACGTGCTTTAGCGCTCGCAAGATTTACCTTAGCCTGATCCAGTTGCTGTTTTGTAACACCACCTGTTTTGTAGGCATTCTCATAACGCTGGTTATCTGCAACTGCGTTTTGGTAAGCTACCTGAGTATTTTGAAGCTCAATAGAAAGATTATCGCCTTTAATTACCGCAAGCACCTGGCCTACACGCACGGCATCACCTTCGTCTACAAGTACTTTTACCACACGGCCATTGTTTTCTGCCGGGAACTCAAGTTGCTGTGCAGCTTCAAAAGTACCGTTGGCAACATAAGCTGTATTTGGTTTGTCGTTTTTTACTGTTGTAGCCTTAACTGCTACCGCATTGTTTTTTTGAGAAACGACAGCAGTTTCAGCGTCATTTTTCTCTTTGTTCTTATTTAGTATGAAGGCACCAAGTGCTATTACACCTACACCTGCCAATATATATATTACTTTTTTCATGAGATTAGTTTGTTAAGGTTTTTAATTCTCCTTTAGCTTTTATTAGCTGCACTTCTGCCAGTTTATAGGTAAGTAGCGCATTAGTATAATTACGTTGTGATGTTATGTAGCTCGTTTCAGCATCCAGCAGATCTGTTAAGGTAGCAAGGCCATTTTTGTAGTTGTTCTCTACATCGTCAAGCACTTCCTGAGCCAGCTTAACATTCTCTTTTTGGTTCGCGATGTTAGTAAGGCTCACTACCATTTGCGATTTTGCATTCGAATAGGCAAGGTCAAGCGAAAGTTTGGTGTCTTTCATGTCTTCTTCTGTCTTACGAATATCGATATCAGCCTGTCTTACACGAGCACGCGTACCAAAGCCCTTAAAGATTGGAATGTTTAAATTCATGGCAATTGCAGAGAAATCTGTCCAGTAAACACCTGCTGATGAAAGCTGGAACCACGGCATTTTTGGCCCTTGTCCTATATAATTGTATCCTGCTGTTAACGACAGGGTAGGATAATATTCAGCAACAATAGCCTTTTTGTTAAACTCGTATAGTTCTTTTTGCTTTTGCATTAATCGGTATTGCGGAAGCTGTGTAGTATCCGGAGTATCGTTTAATGATTGTGGTGTAACCTCAAATTGAGTGTCCGGTAAAACTATAGCTGTCTGAATTGGCATACCTATAAAGAACTTCAGGGAATTTTCCTGCTGCTCAAGGTTGCTGCGCAGCTGAGTGCGCTCAGCATCGAGGTTAGATACATTTACATTAATTCGGTCAAGGTCAATTCTTTTGGCAAGGCCGTTGTCAAACTGCCCTTTAATGATATCCCTTATTTTTACTGTGTTTACATAATTGCTGTCAGCTACTGTCAGCTGTATACGCTGTACATATACATTATAGTAATTGTTGGCTACCCTCTCTATAACCTGTTCGTCGGTAAGCTCTGCGTTTACCTGATAGAACTCACGGGTAGTCCTGGCAGCACGTAAACCGGTAAATACCGACTGGTCAAAAATGTTTTGGGTTAGGCTAACGCCTGCTACCGAGCTCCATTTCTGGCCTAATGCCAAAAGCTGTGTGCCTTGCCCAAAGTCAACAGCTGTCTGTTGTATGATTGGGTTGTAGGTAAGGTTTCCGTTTGCCGTAATGGTAGGCAGGGCTCTTGATCGTACCTCCTGTATCTGGTACTCTGCATTCTCTACCGATAGTTTAGCTTTTCGGGCCTCGAGCTTGTTCTCCAGAGCATATTTTATGGCATCTTTTAGCGTAAGTTCCTGTGCAGGCACTGTTTGTGCATGTACTCGCGGAATCGCTAAAACCACCATAAGCAGAGCAAGTCCTTTTGCCGTTAAGCTTTTAAAATCATGTATGATTTTCATGGTCTAACTGTGTTATTTGATTGATGATTATTGTTTAAAAAGTGTATTAAGTATAATTTCCTTGCGTTCTTCCAGCAGGGTGTCATAAGATTCTTTCGTCATGCCCATAGTTTCCTGAAGCAGCGGCCTCATCGATACCGGAAAAGACATCATTGAGATAAAGTTCAGGGCAAAATGCTCCGGCCTCATTCTGGCAATATTTCCTCTTTCCATTTCCAGGGCTATCTCCAAATAAAATTTGTCGAGAAGCGGCCCCATCTTGTCTTTATCCTTGTATACACATCCCTGATTCATTTGTGTAACCATATAAATCTCCAGGTATGGATATTGTTTAGCCTGTTCAAAACAACTGTCCAGATGGCGGCTTATCTTTTCTCTCAATGGCAGGTCTGAAAAAACAATTTGTTCGGTTAGTTCCTGCTCTTGTTTTTGGGCATCTTCAAACACCGTTTCAAAAAGTTTGTCTCTCGACCTGAAATAATAATTGATCAGCGTACGGTTTACTCCTGCGGCATCTGCTATCTCCTGTGTGGTTGCATTAAAGCGACCTTCGCCAAAAAATAATCTCTTGGCGGTATCTTTAATCAGTTTTTCTGTATCCTGATCTACTTGCTTTGCTGACATATTTGTTTAACTTTTATGTTTGACATTTTTGTCAACGCAAAATTAACACCTTTTTTGTTTTTCAAAATGTTAATATTTTGTTAATATTTCTCAAGAGCTGCTATAAGGGTTTCCAGTCCTTTTTTGGTTACAATCGCCCTCAGGTGATACTCCAGGTATTGTTTTGTAAGTGCATTTACCTCAAAATTGTCTGTTGGAAAAATCTCGGTATTTTTAATTCCTGTCAGTCCTGTAAAGTAGATGCGCGAAATAAAATCGATGTCAATATCGGCTCTGTATAGTCCGCTTTCAATGCCTTTTTGTATGTTTTGAAGCATACATCCATGCATTTTTTCAAATTGTTTTGCGTGTAAGGTGGAAAAGGTTTGGGGGAAGAATTTCTGAAGCTGATAAAAGGGGGATGTTGTTTCGTTGTTTAATTTCCTGCTTAAAAAAGTCCTTATAGTAAATATCTCTTCAATGGAGTTTTTGCCTAATTCGCAAATCTGGTCCACACCGTCAGAGATTTGTTCAAAAAGATAAAACGTACTTGCTTCTACCAACTCATTCTTATTAGAATAATGCTGGTAGATAGTTTTTTTAGATATGCCCAGTTCGGCGGCAATATCGTCCATTGTGACACTTTTAAATCCAAGTGTCATGTACATCTCATTGGCTTTCTGTAATATAGTCTCTTTCATTAAATTCAAATTTCGGGGCAAAAGTACACAAGGAAACTTTTAAAACCAAAAAAGTTTCCAAAGTTTTTGATTTTTTTAAGAATGGAGATTGTTTTCAAAGTGATAAGAGACAGTGTTTTACAGCTGATGTTTTGACTTTTAAGATTTTTGTTTTCTGTAGAGACGTTGCACTGCAACGTCTATCACTTCGATGTTAGGATGTAAATGGCAGACGTTGCAGTGCAACGTCTCTACAGTAAGATCAAATCATTTAGTGGGATGCAATAAAATAAACAGGATTTTAAGAATTACATAAACTTTTGAAAGGAAAAGGAAAAAGGGGTATTTTAGCGAAAAAATTATATACATGCTTCCTATAGCGCATTACCAGCAAATCGTTTCCGATTATTTCACAAACACATCCTTCGAAAAAGAACCTGTTAACCTTTATAAGCCCATACAGTATATATTATCGCTTGGCGGTAAACGTATGAGGCCGGTGCTAACGCTTATGACGGCAGATATCTTTGGTGCCGACTGCCGTGAAGCACTTCCAGCGGCTGTGGCAGTAGAGATGTTTCACAACTTTTCGCTGGTGCATGACGACATTATGGACGATGCGCCATTGCGACGCGGCAACCAGACGGTTCACGAGAAATGGGATTTGAATACCGGAATCCTTTCGGGTGATGCCATGCTGATACTGGCCTATCAGTATTTTGAGGAATATGAGCCTGCAATTTTCCGTTCGCTGGCAAAGCTGTTCAGTAAAACGGCACTTGAGGTGTGTGAAGGTCAGCAATGGGATGTTGATTTTGAAATGCGCAATGACGTTACCGAACCCGAATATCTTAAAATGATTGAATACAAAACGGCAGTGCTTGTAGGTGCGGCTATGAAAATGGGAGGTATAGTTGCTAAAACATCTGAAGAGAACTGCAATCTTATATATGACTTCGGACTTAATCTTGGCATAGCCTTCCAGCTTCAGGATGATTATCTTGATGCTTTTGGTGATCCGGCTACCTTTGGTAAACAGATAGGAGGGGATATTATCGAGAATAAAAAGACGTATCTTTATCTTAAAGCACTGGTGCAGGCTAACGAGTTTGAAAAGCAAAATTTATTGCAGTGGTTCTCGGTTCAGCCGGAAGACCATAGTGATAAGGTAGTGGCGGTAAAGAATATCTTCAGGCATACGGGTGCCGATGCTACAACCAGACAGGCTATTGAAGACTATACTTATAAAGCTTTTGCCACTTTGGAAAAGCTGGATATAACCGAAGATAAAAAAGCATTACTGAAAAACTTTGGCGAAAGCCTGATGCAAAGAAATGTATAATGACGTTTACAGCACCCCTTAACACCGACCTGCTATTATCTGAAGCGCAAAAAGAACAGCTTTATATCAAGCTTGTGGAGCAATTGAATAAAGACTTTACGCTGGCCAACGAACCTGTGGATTTCAATATTGAAATTACTCCCATAGATTTAAAGCTGGGTGTACAGGATAAAATCTACAATCTTATACAGCACAAATTTGCCGAGTACCTGAACCTGCTATACATTATAGATGTACCCGAAAAAGATATCAAAGCCTTAAACGGCAGCGATATTGCAGAGCTCTCTGAACAGGTAGCTTTTTTGGTGCTAAAAAGGGAGTGGCAAAAGGTGTGGTTTAGGAATAGGTATTAGTAATGATTAAAAAACTTAGTTTGGTGGTGTTATTAACTGTTTTTTTAGCTACTTTTTTTTCTTGTGGCTACACTAAAGAGGACGCGGAAAACTATTTGCCGGGGCATTATTTATATAAGATTCCATCTGGAGAATTGCAGGTTCTCAATATATATCCTGATTTTACATTCAGTCAGGTTGTTTATTCCCGCAACAAAAAAGTTTTATATAAGAACAATGGGAAGATGTATGTTGATGGTAATGAGATTGAATTTGATCATTGGCTGGAATGTTATGAACTTGCAGATGCAAAAATGCTGCCTGAGCCCTATACAACTTATTCAACCGGGAGTTATTGGGAAAAGCCAAAGGGTAATAAGGATGTTCTTATTGTAGAATTTGATCAGACCGGTTATATCTTTAGAAAGGTAAGTAGTTTTAGGTAGTAATACGATTCATATAGAGTTTAAGGAAGGGTATAGTTCGGGAAAAAGAATTAGATTTTTAAGGTCTTATAATTTCAAATGAAGCGCAGTACAATGGAGAAATTCCGATTGCGAAGAAGTAGGAGTTAAAAAGTTTTAGACCCGTCTTGTTAGTAAATTATCATAAATAGTCTTTATAGTGGAATATCTTTTTGTGCTGGCCCTTTTGGTGAAAAATTATATTTATTTTTTAGTCTTAAAAAATAACAGCATACCCAAATATGTTTTTTTAATCTTTGGATTTATACTATTTATATTTTCAATTGGAGTGGCAGTATTCACAACGGATTATGAAGATAAAGGGATTCTTCCTTTGCTTTTAAATATAGACCTTCTTCTGGTCTTGTTTTACTTTATGATAAGACTGCTTAGTAAAGTACTTTCTTTAGTTGCAGGGCGACTGGATGCTAAAGTGGTTAATCCGGTTGAAATATTTTTTGGTTTTGAGATTAAGCTTGCTAACTTTTATATTGTCATAACAGTCGTACAAGCATTGTTAATGCTGATGTATATCACATTATAAGCATAATTTTGATGCAAGGTTTTGATTTGCGCCAAAAAGCCTTCAGTATTGGCGTGAAGTCCGAATAAACTAAGCCCCAGCGGGGGATATATTTATAGTAACACATTTTTGTGTTCGCAAAGAGCTTAGGAGAAGAGATATATTATATACCGCTTCTCCTAAGCTCTTTAAAAATAAACCCTTACAAACGGCATCCAGGCTTCGCTGTAAACAAAATCTTTGTCATCAAACAATACATTGTAGCGTATGCCTATAATAACATTACCGGTGTTGTAACCTGCGCCTAAAAACAATCCTGTGTTCCAAAAATCCCTGCTATAGCCGTCATATTGTCCGTAACGGTCCGGTTCTACATCAAGGTTTACTCTTAGTTGTTCTAATTCGGCAGAAAGCTGTACTTCCGGTATCGGGTTAAACAGTCCGATAAGGCTGCCGCCATACATCCATGATGAGTAGAGGTGTTTCTGTTCAGAGTAGCTTCCCTGTATTCCTACGCCCAAAGCAACGTATTGGTTAAACTGGTAAATAGCCTGTGGAGCAACGGTAACATCGGTATAGCCGCTGCCAAAACCAAGTCCGAGTCCGCCGCCAAAACGTACCCTGCTCCAAAAGTCACTTTGCTGTGCGTTTGCTGTTGTAAAACACATAAAAAAACACATCGATAGCATTTGACGTGATAAACGCAAGCTCTTTTTCCGCCTTTTTAAAAACCGTCTGGTCTTTGAGATTTCTAATCAAAATACTTCCTATTCCTTCTATACTTTGGAGTTTTGAAGGTTTGGATTGAAAGATTTCTTTGGCATTTCCAAAATGCGCGAGAAGTTTTTTGGCAAGTATGTCGCCTACCGATTCTACTTTTTGTAAGGCTAATAAATAAAAT
>QFQM01000313.1 GCA_003243255.1 Flavobacterium psychrophilum
CGGTAAAAACCATAGGTACGTTTGGCCGAAGCAGCACGCTGTGTCACGTTAATTGCAAACAATGCCAATGCCAGGCCGCCCACATCAGTAAGCATGTGCCCGGCATCTGCCAATAAAGCAAGGCTTTTAGTAAGAATACCACCAATTACTTCGGCAATGAGATACGAGCTTGTTAAGGTGAGTACAATTACAAGCTTCCTTTTGTTTTTATAACCTGCCGATGCATGATTTCCCGACATACCTTAATGCTATTTTTTGTGATTAAAAATCAAGCAGATTACCCAAAAAGCCACGTCTGCCATGTTTACCATACGCGCCGTGCTTGCTGTCCTGATGGCCTCCTCCTCCATAACCACCCTGGTAATTAGGATTGTTGTAACTTGGATTGGACTGATTGGGTTCAGGCGTTCGTTGCTCCAGCGATTTTTCAATAATTTTATCCAGCTCGCCTTTATCAAGCCATACACCCCGGCAATTGGGGCAATAATCAATTTCAATGCCTTGCCTTTCGGTCATGGCTAATGTTTCGTTGCAGTTTGGACATTTCATAGTTGAGAACTTATTTAGGAATAATGTTACTTATACTTCAAGCGTTTGTTTTTTTATAACGTCTCTCAAATTCTATAAAGTGCTTATCAGCCCAAGTAATGCGGATATCAACACCACGCACTTCCAACAATTCAATCTCATTGCTTTTTTGTTTAATGATTAATAAAAAGGAATAAAGTATGTGCAGGCACTTTACACTGCACATACTTTAACGGCATTTAGCTTACCTGAACATTTCCGTGATGTGCATGACAAGCATCGGCACATTTACGGCATTCCTCTGCACATTTTTTACAATGCTCATGTTCATGTTTACCGCACTCTTCGGCGCATTCGCGGCATACTTTTTCGCAAACAGCCAGATAATCATGAGCAAATTCGCTATCTCTGATTAATAGCTGAGCGCCGAGAAAGCATACGTCTGCACAATCTCTGTCCAGTTCAATGCAATGCGCCATTGGTGTTACGTCTTGCTCGTCCAAACAAGAAGCTGCGCAATTTTCGCAGGCAGTAGCACAGGCTAAAAGTTGCTGAATGAGGGCTTCGTGTTTGTGCCCTGAATGATGATGACCACTTTGTTGATGTTCCATCGTATTTGTTTTTAAGTGAAAAATGCCCTCAATTTGAGGATTACAAAATTATTTGATTGGTGATGCAACTCAATTGCATTCATTTTTTACAATTTTTACAAATGCCTCTTGCTACTAAGCTCATTTCCTGAAGATTAAAATCATCCGGAAGGTTTAATTTGGGTATTTGCACCTTCGGCAAACAATACAATTCCTTACAGTTTGTACAATAGAAGTGGATGTGCATGTCTGAATGAAGTCCGTTATTGCATTCATCTTGGCATAGCGCATATTTGGTTACTTCTGTTCCGTCTTTAATGGTGTGAATGATGCCTTTTTCTTCAAACGTTTTTAGCGTTCTGTAAAGTGTTACTCTGTCCGCCCGATGCAGTTCCGTTTCCAAATCGCTCAGGCTAATGGCTGCTTTCTGCTTTAATAAATATTCCAAAACCAGCAGTCGCACTGCCGTAGGATTAACTTGCTTTGCAATCAAGACGTTTTCCAGTTCCATGCTCATTGGATCGTTTGTTTTACCGATTTATACTTGCGTTGTGTTGCTACAATGTTACAATGGTGGGTCGGAAACCCTGCTATTCAATAATAGTTCTTCCATAGGGTAAGAACCATGCAGGGCTCCAACCCATATGATTATTCTTCCTCTTCTGCATTTTTCATTTTAGATAATAAGTCGTAAGCGCCTTTTAACACTACCTTGCTTTGCATGTTAAAACCTTCGGGAAGAGTAACAGCCGTAAATCCATTTTCCGTAATGCCTACGCCTACTTCTACCATACGGAAAGCGATATTTTGTTCTTCGGCTTTTTCTGTACTATCCGTTGTGTTTGCTGCAGTTGTTTCCGTATTTTCTGCTAAAATAAAAATGTAGTTTTTACCTCCAGACTGTACGACGGCTTCCTGTGGCAAGGCCGGCAAGGCAGATGCCCCTAACTCAATAATAGCATTCACAAACATACCTGGCAGCAAGTCTGAGGATGGGCTTGAGATACGGGCAAGTACATCCACCGTACGGTCTTCGTGAATGTCTTTACCAATTAGAGAAACTTTTGCTATATGCTCGTCACTTTGTCCAGTAGCGCTGAAGCGGATGGTTTGCCCTAAAGAAATGTGAGGAATATCCTTTTCGAACACCCGCACACGTACCAGCATATTATTCGTATTAGCAAGGTCGGTTATAACTTCATTTGCGCTCACGAATTTTCCTACATTAGCATACACTTTTGTTACATATCCACCTTGCGGAGCATAGATATTTGACCTTGGAGTGAAATTGCCATGATTAACACGGGCAGGGTTAATATTAATCATACGCAATTTTGCCTTCAATCCCTCAACCCTCGCCACCATACTATTGTATTCGCTCTGCGCTCTCTGGAGCGATTTACGAGCAGCGATGTTTTCTTTTACCAACTCTTCCTGCCTTGTAAGGTCTTGCTTTAAGAAAGATAATTGGCTGCTGCTTTCCATGTAATCCTGCTGAATTTGTACAAACTCGGGGTTTTCAATAGTAGCAACTACCTGTCCTTTTCCTATGTATTTCCCTTCAATTACATTCATCGTTTTTATATTGCCTCCGTAAGGGGAAGTGATGCTTATGGTTTGCTGCGGAGGAACATCAATGGTTCCTGATGCTTTGATGTAATTGGAAAGGTTTTTTTCTGTTACATTTCCTAACTGAACGCCAACTGCATTGTACTGCGTTTGAGTAAACTCCACGATGTTGGGGTCTACCGTTTTTACTGTTTGCTTTTCTGATTGCGTTTCTTCCGACTTTTTTGAAGAACAGGCTGCCAAAAATAAGGCGGCAATGAAAAGCGGTTTATAAAATGAATTAAGCATAATGACTATTGATTTTTAATTTTACAAGCCAGCGATTAGTTCCAGTTCGATAGCTGTTTGATTATATTGATTAAGTAGTTCTATATATTGTTTACGTACGTCTACAGCGTTATTGATGGACTGAGAAAGCTGGTAGTAATCCAGCTCGCCTGCTTCAAATGCCCGTTGAGAAGTAGTGATGAGAAGATTAGCTTGTGGAATAGCTGTATTCCTGTAAAAGTCAATTTGGATTTGCAGACGCCTTAAGTCGGAAAGCAACGTTGAACCACGTTGGAACAAACCGAAATAGAAAGCATCCACCTGTGCCTCTTGAATCTGCTGGTTGATTTCTGCTGCTCTAATCCTTGCTCTTTGCGGTTTAGAAAAAAGCGGAATACTAATTCCAGCCTCTATTCCCTGAAAGCGTTTGCCCACACCATAATATTTGGAGACGCCGTCTTTTTCATGAGTGCCTACAAGCGATTGATTAAAATACCCAATACTGAAGTCGGGCAACAGTTTACTTTTTTCAACACGTATTTCTCTGGACGCTACTTCTATTTGGCTTCGCAACGCTTGCAACTGCGGGTTATTGCCAAGGATAGAACTGTCAAGAGTTACTGCAACCGTTTTTTCCTTCAAAACAGTATCAGCAATGTTTTCGACAGAGCTATCTCTGGTAAACTGCCGTATTTGTTGCAAGTGAGTACGAATGTATTCATTGGTTTGTTGCAGTTGTGCAGTGGCTTCCTGCAATCGGGTATTAGCATTATACGTTTCCAGGATATTCGTTTCGCCTGTTTTGAACCGAACCTCTGCTGCCCGTAAAATCCGCTCATAAAGGGTTATCAATTCCTGGTTAAGTTTTCTTTGTTCTGTGCGATAAAGCAGGTTGTAATAAATACTTTTTACCTGATATGCTATCTGGCTTTGATAAATCCTCGTTTGAAAACGGCTGGCATTAATATTTGCTTCTGCCAATTCCGACAACCTCTTTAAATAAACAGGATTAGGAATGTTTTGGATAATCGTGATGTTATTATCGTATGGAACAGGGCTGTTATACTGACCATACGTAAGATTAATATTCGTTTTTCCCAAATCCCGTACAGAACCTTTGAGTGCCTGCTGGTATTGAACACCCAACATTCCCACTCTCGTATTTGGATTTACTGCCAGTGAATTGCTTATCGCTGTGGGCAAATCAATGGTAGAAAGCGCTGGCGGAGTGGTTACAGGGGTTTGTGCTTGACTTACACCTGCAATGCCCAACGAAAAAAGCAACATTATTGCCGTGGGAGAGGCAATGCCTCCTGGTTTTACTTTTTTCTTACGTGGTTTTATCTTTTCTACAAAAGAATATAACACAGGCAATACCAGAAGGGTTAATAACGTGGCAGTAATCAAACCACCAATCACCACTGTTGCCAGAGGCTTTTGAACTTCGCCACCTGCACCGGTTGACAATGCCATCGGCATAAACCCT
>QFQM01000314.1 GCA_003243255.1 Flavobacterium psychrophilum
TATTTTCAGGTCTTTTGAAGAGAAGGAAAACATCATGGTGGTTTCGCCGGACGGTAATGAATACAGAAATAAAATAATCGACTTACTGAAAACAGTTCAGGGATTAGAGATTATTACGTTGCAGCACCTAACCTATGCCAGATTTAAGGAAGTCATTGCCAAAGCAAAATGGGCACTTACGTTTGGTGAGGGGCTGGATGGTTATATTCTGGAACCCATCTTCAGTGGAGCCTTTGGTATGGCTGTGTATAATGAAGATTTCTTCACGAAAGATTTTAAAAACATGCCTGGGGTATACAGTAGCTATGAAATGCTGGCTGCGCAGATTACAGCTGATATTGCTGCTTTGAATCAACGCAATTTGTTTGCGGAAGCTCAAGCTGCACAATATGAACTTTGTTCCAGACATTATAATTATTCGCACTATCAGGATAATATTCGTAAATTTTATCTTGGAGATTATACTTTTAAATAATGGACAAAGCTACCCCTTTGGTAACTGTTGTTACTGTCACGTATAACTCATCTGCTTATGTAGCGGATGCGATAGAGAGTATTCTTCACTCCAGCTACACCCACTTTGAGTTAATTGTAGGCGATGATTGCTCCACGGATACGACCTGGAGCATTGTTCAATCGTATACTGACGATCGCATCCATTCATACCGAAATGATAAAAACCTGGGAGAGTATGCTAACCGTAATAAAGCGATTAGTCTGGCAAGAGGGGAGTACCTGATTTTCATTGATGGTGATGATATGATCTACCCACATGGATTGGAATTCATGGTGCGTATGCTGGCTGCTTTTCCTGATTGTGCGATGGCATTGATGCGTTGGTTTCAAAATGATTTGTTTTTTCCGGTGGTCATTACGCCAGAGCAATTTTATACCGGAGAATATTTCGGATATGGTTTTTTAGGCACGGCTTTTTCAAATGTTCTCTTTAATACGAATATCCTAAAGAAGGAAGGTAGCTTGTCTTCCCGGTATAAGTCAGGTGATAACTATATACGCTATAAGATTGCAGCAAAATACCCCAGCCTGATAATCAATGACGGGTTGACATGGTGGAGGGAAACACCGGGGCAAGCATCGCAACAATTCACATCCTCACGCGAGCATATTTTCGAATCATTTCGCATGAAGTTTGAGTTTCTGGATTCAGCCTCTTGTCCCTTACCAAAAGAGAGTAATACACAGGCCAGGAAAAATCTGCTTTTGTTATTAAGCAAGATTTTTGTGAAAGAGTTGATGAGACTACATTTTCGTTATGCTTTTCAAATTGCTTCGCAATTTAAACTGCCTGTTTCTACGATTTTCAATTGCTTCAGAAAACCACTACGAATCAATCCATTCTCTTCCTATTCATCCACACATCCCTATCGGGTAGCTTTTCAGGCCAACCCCTATAGCAACTCAATAAAGTAATGAGCAGGTATCGAAATCTTCTTCGTAAACTACTCCGGAATCCGTTCCTGGTCTTCTACTATTTTTTCAGAATTATAGGATGGTTAATTTTGAAATTACCTTTTTTTCGATTTATCCGTGAAACTGCGAAATCGGAAACGGCTATTACCTTTTCCTATTGGTTTACCCAAAGGGTATTGCGGATTAATGCTTCTGCGTACTGGCCAATGCATTATTCCAGTATTGTCAGCTATTCCAAAAACGTATACGCAGGTATTGAAACCTGTCCTGGTTATAACCCCGGGTGTTACATTCATGCCGTAAATAAGATTTATATTGGTGATTATACGCAGATTGGACCCAATGTGGGCTTAATGAGCGGTAATCATGACTTATATGATTACCGCATTCAGACGGCAGCCAGACCAATTCGTATTGGAAAGCACTGCTGGATTGGGATGGGGGCTGTAATACTACCTGAAGTGGAATTGGGAGATTTTACTATAGTTGGCGCTGGATCGATTGTAACCAAATCATTTCCGGAAGGCCGTTGTGTTATTGCCGGTAATCCAGCAAAGAAGATAAAGGACCTCGATGCAGCAAGGTGCGTTCCGTTTATGACCGAAAACCCGTATAACGGATATGTGCCTCATCAGCAATTTGAAGTGTATCGAAAAGCCAATTTGAATGTATAAGTAATTATGTGCGGGATTAGTGTAGTAGTTAATTCTAAAAATGAAAAGGTAGAGGAGACTCTTATCAGGGCTATAAATAATAGGATTGCTCACCGCGGGCCAGATGATGAAGGATTTTACTTTGGAGATCATTTTGCTTTTGGGCATCGCAGGCTTTCGATCCTTGATCTAAGCCAGGCCGGCCATCAGCCAATGCACTGGAGTCAACTGTGTATTACCTATAATGGTGAAATCTATAACTATATCGAACTGAGAGAAGAGCTGAAAGAGAAAGGGTATACTTTTCAAACAGGAACAGACACAGAAGTTATTCTCGCTGCTTACAACGCCTGGGGCACCGATGCTTTTCCTCGCTTTAACGGGATGTGGTCTTTCGCAATTTATGATTCTGACCGAAGTGAAATAGTTCTCAGCCGCGATCACTTTGGCATTAAGCCACTTTATTATACACAAACCAAAACCTACTTTCTGGCGGGCTCTGAGATAAAACAATTTACAGCGGTAGATGAATTTAACCCGGTATTAAATAAATCGGTAGCTGTGAATTTTTTAATTCAAGGAGCCTTGAATTATTCGAACGAAACATTCTTTGATGGGGTGTATGAACTGAGAGCTGGGCATTATTTACGTTATAATCTGGTTACCCATTCCACACAAATAAAAAAATGGTATGATCTTTCCGTGGCTTCCGTTCCGATCAGGGATACCTATGAAAAAGCAGTTGAAAAAGTAAGGTCACTTTTCATTGACAGCGTTCGCATCCGCATGCGATCAGATGTGCGTGTAGGCAGTTGCTTGTCTGGCGGAGTTGACAGTTCCTCCATTGTAAGTGTGATATTTAGCAACGCATTGGCTAATAAAGATTTTGCTACCGTCACGTCCTGCTATACTGACGCACGGTATGACGAGCAGAAATTCAGTGACCTGATAACAGAACAAACTTCATTTCGAGGGGCTAAAGTATTTCCTGATTTAAATCATTTGCTGGATGAGGGGCACCTGGATAAAATGATTTACCACCAGGATCAGCCTTTTAGCGGAGCTTCGCATTATTCGGAGTATAATGTATTTGAAGAAGCGAGACGAAATGAAATGATTGTGATGCAGGACGGACAGGGCTCAGATGAATTTTTATGTGGTTACGGTGAGTTCTATATTACGCATATCCGCTCCTTACTTCGCTCCGTGCAATGGAGGAAAGTGATCCAATTAATAAAAACGAAGGCGCGTCATCGAAATATCACTTTTGCAGGAGAATTAAAATCGGTAATTACCACTGCTTACCTTCATTCCATGATCGCTTTTATAAAAAGAATAACCGGAAAGGATCGCTATCCCTGGCTTTCCGTAGAATGGAAGAAGATAGCTCTTGAAAACTTAAAATATTTTTCGGATAAATCCGTAAGGGAGTTAAGTATAACGGAAATTGAACATTCCAGTATCCCATATCAACTTCATTCTGAAGATCGTAATTCCATGTTGTTTTCAATTGAATCACGACTGCCGTTTTTAGATCATCGGCTGGTGGAATATTGTATCGGCCTTCCGGATGATTTTAAAATAAGGGGAGGTTACACCAAGGCTGTCTTGCGTGATGCAATAAATGAATTACCCGAAGAGATAAAGCAACGAAAGGACAAGATGGGTTTTGTTGCACCGGACCCCGTGTGGGTGCTTCAAAATAAAGACCGAATTCGAAAAGACCTGGAGAATGTGGTTACCTCCTTTTCTATATTTTCACCTGCGTTGCTCCACCGTTTTGATCGGTTTGTGAAGGGGGAATTAGGATATGAACCCATCTATTTCAGAGCGATGGCACTTAGCCGCTTCTGTACGATATTTAAAATCAGCATGCAATCATGTTAACAATAGTTGATTACGGTGTTGGTAATTTGGCTTCAATGCAGAATATGCTGAAGAAAATAGGGGTACCATCTAAAATCACTTCTGAAAGAAAAGACCTGGAGGAGGCGGACCGGTTGATTCTTCCTGGCGTAGGTGCCTTTGATACGTGCGCTGAAAAATTACAGCAATCGGGCTTGATTGAAACATTAACGTATCAAGTGATGATTAAGCAGGTGCCTGTGTTGGGAGTTTGTGTGGGCATGCAGCTGCTCCTGGAAGGAAGTGAGGAAGGTATGTTGCCTGGTCTGGGTTGGATCGAAGGACATAATGTTAAGTTCAGGCAAGATCAACTGCCTGAACGAACTAAAATTCCGCACATGGGATGGACGGATGTAGTGCCGAGGAAAGTGTCCGGGCTTTTGAATGGATTGGAGCAAGAATCCCGGTTTTATTTTGTTCATTCCTACCATGCTCTCCTGACCAAC
>QFQM01000315.1 GCA_003243255.1 Flavobacterium psychrophilum
AGACTACTATGAGCCTCACATGGTGAATGCTACAGACTATTATGCCTTTGGTATGCCGAGCAGGGTGGCTTCCAGTGCTACAGGGGCGGGGTATAGGTTTGGGTTTAATGGTAAGGAGAATGATAATGAGGTGAAAGGGTTTGGGAATCAGCAGGATTATGGGATGCGGATTTATGATGCGAGGGTGGGGAGGTTTTTGAGTGTGGACCCGTTGGATAAAAAATTCCCTTATTGGAGTCCTTATCATTTTTCAGCAAACAACCCTATTCGCTTTATTGATTTGGATGGAGCTGAACCTATAAATCCTTCTATAAAGTTCTTTTTGACTGAGGCTTTTCCAACTATTCTTACAAAGCCAAATTCTACAAAAGCTAAAGTATACGCAGCTGTAATGGGAGTGGCAAACACTGTTACAACACCAGCTTTAGTGTTTGAAAATTTACTTGATGATCCTTGGGGCACAGTCCAAGGTCTTGGAAAAGGACTTTGGAAAATGCTAACTAAATCACCTACTGAAAATGCATTGGATTATTCCATGTCCATGGTAGAAAAATATCGTGATTTGCCAGGGCCTGTGCAAGAATATGCTGTTAAAGCAAATGCTTTATCTGATATAGCTTTTATGCTTACGCCTGTGAAGAAGGTTTTAATAAACCCGAAAGTTCCATTGGTTCAAAGTTCAATTCGAACTTCAAGTACAGAAGCTTTGAATGTAAAAGCTGGCTCTACTTTAGCAATCCCAAAACCTAAAATAAATTCTTATTTTGGTTCAGAATTTTTGAATGATGCTATAAGAATGGTAGAGCAGCCTTTAACTGTGGTTGAGTCAAAGGCAAAATACTGGATTCAGGGATCCAATAAGTCGAGCCTAAGTACCCTCATGAAAGGGCAGTATTCCGTAGAGTCTATTGTCGGAAATGCAACACGGAATTTTACCCTTTCATTACGGGAAGGACTAAATGCATTAGGTGAAAAATATGGATGCCATACATGTGGAGTTAAGGCGCCTGGCACCAAAAGTGGTAATTGGATTCCCGATCACCAGCCTCCTCTATCATTACAGCCAGATGGTCCCTTTGAGCTATTGCCACATTGCAGGGAATGTTCTGTAACACAAGGGGGGCAAACATTGCAAGCATTGAAACCAAAAGTTAATTAACAAATAGTAAAATATGAATTGTATTCATGTTGCATCTTTACTCGGAAGAGTTTTTCTTATATCTTCTTTTCATACAGCCAAAGAATGGAGAGGGATTACTGAGATAGATGAAGTTAGCGATTATGATGCTGTTAGAGATGTCTTAGAGTATGAAGAAGCAGGCTTAAGCTTATTTTCTAAATCAAAAGAAAATTCATATTTGCTTTATTATTCAATGAGTTCTAAGGTTGAGGTATTTCAAATTAAAAATTCTATTATTCTTTGTGAGGGATTATATTTTAATAAGTCATGGGACTACTCACTTCCAATGAATGTCGTTATTGATGAAACTAATTTATTTAAAATAGAAGTTAGCGGAAAATATATTGTAATAGTTGATGCTGCCGAAGATTTAAGTGTTTTGACAGTTCCTTCTATTGACAATAATGAACTACATAGCTTTTGTTCAGTACCTGTAGATGATGGTATATATGAGGCAAGCAAAGTTTCAGTAGAGATAGCTGTCAATAATGAAACTATAATACTGCAAGGGGTAATGTTGGTAGGGTAGGTAGTGTACCGATTAGCGCCTGCAGGAAAATAAAATATGTAAGGGTGTTGACAATCAGTCGATGCCCTTTTTTTGTTAACAACCATTCAAGGGGAAGCAGTGATGTTTCCCCAGCAACCTCTACGATCTTTCTACAATAAGGCATCCGGATATTCGGATGCGGATAAAAGACTTGATTAAGGTTATTGTTTCGAAGTGGGAGTGACAAAAAGAGGTAGAAGCCAAAACTGTTAACCTGGTGAGCGATGATTAATCAGATTAAATCTGGAAGGTGTACTATTCTCTCTCCTGACTTGCTCAAAAGCTGTAACTGCAGCAAGTCATTCTTTTGTTTTCGGCCATTCGGTTAGCTTTAGCAGCGTTGATCTGCTGACCATAGGCAGCTTTATCGTATCGCTTACCATTCAATACTACCAAAGGTGTCAATCCATTAAGAGCCGCCTGCGGGCGGTTGTTGTAATCCTCGATGGCTTGTGCTATGAATTTCAGGAGAGCTTCAAAATCTGGGATATCGCGGTGATAAAGGAAACGATACTTAATCTGTTTATTGGCGGCTTCGATCATAGAGTTGGAGAACTCAATATCCTGTTGAGCAATCAGGTGCTCGAAGACAGGTACGTCACCAGCTGTGGTAAACAGTTTCATTCCTCCATGATTTTCTGAGCCATCATCTGTAATAAGCTGACAGTTGTCAATTCCTGCAGGTTTCAGGTAAAATTCTTTAACGGTATTCAGGTTCTCAAAAACATATTGTGCTTTGCAGGATTGAGCCACCTGGTGAGAAAGGATAGCGCGGGAATAATTGTCCTGCACGAGATAAATGTAATTCTTTGCATTGTCGAGTGTTCTGTGTATGGTGGCATCGGCATGAATGATCTGTAAAGGGGCTTGAGCCCTGATGCCGGTGCGGTGGTTTTTACGACGGTGGCAGGCTTTGGCTCTTTGTAGTTTAAGCAACGCCACGTACTTGTAAAAGGTGCTGATGGTAAAGGCGGCTGCTTTGTCTCTGATCATCTGGCAGTAAACAGAGGACAATGGCCAGTGCAGCCAACGGGCATCTGCACAATAAGATTTGATGGCGGCTATTTCTTTGGTAAGTAGTTGTGCGGGATGTTTGATACGGCATAGGTTGAGGGGTGATTGCCTGCATGCCTGACGCTTTAATTGCAGGTAGGCCGGGTAAGGGAACCGGAGGTATTTTAAGATGGTTTGTAAAGGGAGTTCTTTGTTTACCTTCCTGATGTTGTTGACTACTACGCTGGCTGTGTTGCCGATCCTGTCTTTTATCCTTGTTTGGTATTGGGTGATAAACCTTTTGAGTGCAATGAGCCGCAGCAGGGCCTTATTAGCCTTCAGGAGTTTTTTATTGGTAAATACCTGTTGGAGTATGGTAAAGGACGATTGATTTTGCAGGTACCAATCGTACCCAAAAAGCAATTCAGTATTCCTGTTTTTCCAATCGTGTTTAGTAGAAGGTGGGATGCGGCTGAGTATACCCTCAGGCAGGATGTTGAGGTAAAATCCTAACAAAATATAAGGGTGATATGACTGTTTGACTCTGGCTGGGCAGGGGGCTACCGGCAATGACATGGTGGAGCTATTGGGAAATAGGTTTGTTGATCAAAAAGATTAAGCGTGCCCGGTTGCCAGTTTTTCAAATATGAATTCCATAGGTGGAGTGACGATTTCCGTTACATAAAGGTCATTGAAAGCAACCCTGCCGCCGTAAGGTTTAATGATCGCTTCGATCAGTGCTTTGTGTTGTTCATGTTTATGCAAGACAAGTGTAAATGCAGCGCCTTTATGCTGTTTGAATTGATCATGGGTCATCAGCAGTGCTATATTCTTTAATACTGCATTGATGTCATTGGTCTGCTCCATTCCTGTCTGCAATAATGCTTTGGATACCACGTCGACCGCAATAAAAAGGTAAATGTTCCCATCATTGGCGGCCGGGAGCTCTATGGGATAGAAGCAAAGGACCTCGTATGGCTTTTGGGGAGTTGGTATGTGGCCGGGCATAGCTACCGATTCGCTGACCGGGTTGTTATTTTGATAATATATGATCGTATTAATGGCATCGAGAAACTCTGCATCATTGGTATTCAGGGATGCTTTTAGCTGATTATTTTCCTGTTGCCTGTAAAGGATCATGAATAGCTGAAAACCTTTTGTTTGAAGCGGATTAAGCTTATTGTATAAGTTAAGGGCAAGGATACCGGGATCGGAGGATAGCAGAAAGTTTTTTGTTCTTAATACATATTTTGCAAAACTTTTTAGAGCGGGGTCTTCCTGTTCTGCATTTTGTTTTACAAAGGTGATAAAGCGCATTGCCTGATACTTTTTTGCGAAAATAAGGAAAGCCGTATTATGACCCACATCCATATTTTTATATTAATTGTAGAGATATGAAATAGTTGTTTTGAAGGCATAATCGTTTTAAAAAGTTTATCCTGTTACGGTAAAAGCATGAAAATTATAAAGCTCTTTGACAACAGGCAAGCCGCAAAGGGGACCGGACGTACAAGTGAGTGATACAACGGTGGCCGATAGTAGTACTACAGATGGCTACCTAATAGTCAATACTACTTGCTGAACCAGAGCCTGCCCCGCCTCAAGCGGGGTGACTGCTCAAAAGAGCCCTGATGGCGGTAAGACGGAGTTTTGGTATGACCGGCTGGGGCGGCTGGCATTGAGCCGCAATGCGC
>QFQM01000316.1 GCA_003243255.1 Flavobacterium psychrophilum
AGGAGTTGCAAAGTACCTTGAAAGTATAACCAGTTTTTTAATTAATAGCCCCTTGAAAGCTCTATTGTGTTTTCGAGGGGTTCTTTTTTGAGGAAGTGTTGCAGGTTATCGATGAACTGCCGGGCGATGCCGGTAAGCTCATCTGATTTACCTCCTCCCGTGTGCTGAGTCAATATTACATTATCCATTTCCCATAAGGGGCTATCAACTGGTAATGGTTCTTCTTCGGTAACATCCAGTACGGCGCCCGCTAATTTTCCTGCACGAAGGGCCGTGATCAGGGCTTGCTCGTCTGTTGTTTCCCCTCTTCCTACACTGGCATAAACGGCCTCTGCTGGCAATGCGTTCAACATTTCGGCTGTCACATATTTTTCTGCACTGCCGGGAAGTGTATTAATCATCAACGTAGTTTGTGGCAATGCTTTTAATAGTTCTTCCCGGGAATGTATCTCTGCTGCCGGATTGGTGCGGGCTGTCATGCGTACTTTACATCCAAAGCCTTGCAGCATTTCTTTCACACAAGCGCCAATAGCGCCTGCACCTAATACGATTGCTTGTTGCTCGCCCAGTAAACGCAGGAATGGTCTTGCTTTTTCTCCCTGCCACTCTTTTTTCAATTGTAGTTTGGTCAACGTATGGACGCCCCGATAAAATGCCAGCACGCCTCCTACAATCGTCTCCGCACAGGGACGGGCAAAGAAATCGCCCATATTGGCAACCGGTACCGGGGATGTCATTCCTTCGTATTCGCTGAAACCGGCGGATGATAGCTGCCAGAACTTAAGCTGTGCGGGTGGAGTGCTGAACCAGTCGCGCGGTGGATTGCCTAAAACGAAATCTGCTTGCTCAAAGGTACGGCGGTATTCGTCTGACTTCAGGTCGGACCGGAAAATTGCCTGTATGCCTTCCGGGAGACGGGCTGCAAGGTATTGGTTGGCCTGATCATTTAGTTGCCTGTATACAAAAGCAATCATGGTTGCATCGGTTTTAATTAATATCCGGGTATCGAATATAGTTCATCTAATATTAACTGTTAAAATATGTTGTAATGTTCCGAGATGTCCATGCGCTATTTTATATTTATAATCCTATAGGTCCTGTCATTAAATCTTATCAAAATATGTCCAGATTATTCTATCGTTCCCTATTATCTTTTGTCATTATCGCAGCAGGCATTACAGGATGCCAGAAAAATTTCACCAACGAACTTCAAGACAACTCACTTCATCAGAAAACTTTAAACAACGGTTTTAGTACTTTGAACACGCCGGAATATCTTACGGAGCAATACAATTTACCAATCCGGGTAGATAGTAATTTCAAGTGGGGTATTAACGGGCATCCACTGAACCAGGTAGCTTACCTGGCGAATCATGCGTTGCAAGCAGACTTAATTAAAGAGCTTGCGGTCTCCTATTACAGAATAGATATTCCACACAATGAGGATGGTAAAATTACCGACTTGTCACTTTTTACAACTACAATTAATAGTGCTGCTGCCAAAAATATCCAGTTAATTCCCATCATATTTCCTCCTGATAGCACCGGATTGTATAGCCTTTCTATCGCCAATGCAGCCATAAAAGGTAAGCAGGTTGGCAAAGGATTCGCTTCTAGGTATAAACAATATTTTGATTACTATCAGTTAGGCAATGAGGAAGATATCGATCTTTTACCTAAACACAGCGCCCCTGACGGAAGTCTTCGATCGCATTACAACTTCACCAATTTTCAGATCCTGGCAAGTTATTTTGCCGGGATGATCGAGGGTATAAAGGAAGAAGACCCTACTGCAAAAACGATTATTAATTGCGGGGGATGGTACCACTATGGATTTTTTTTACTGTTACAGGATGCTGCGATCGATTACGATATACTGGGTTATGACTGGTATGAAGACATGGCTAATTATGAAATAATTTTAAATGTTCTTAAAACTACCTTTGCATCTAAAGAGGTATGGTTTACAGAAATCCATTCGCTGAGTACAACTGTTTTAACTACTCCTTCTTTGCATACGCAACGAATTGAAGACCTGATCTCCAACCTTGATCAAGGCAGCAACATTAAAGGTTTTTTCATCTACGAACTTTTTGACGAAGACAATCATGCTGGTGTCGAGGGCATTTTGGGACTGATAGACTGGACGACGCCTATGGTATATACTAATTTTTCGTACAAGGATGCCTATAAGAAGTATAAATTCAAGATCGAAGAAACCAAACGCGGATTTGAGGACTTTATTTACTCGTTGTATGTATATGCTAATCATCGCACACCTGATCCCGGCGGCCTGACTTATTGGACCAACAGGGTAGCTTCTTCGAGGGATGTGCCAGCCATCGTGAATGAGTTTTTAGGGGCTGAATTTTACGGAGCTTTTGTAGATGAACAATATCAGTTGTTATATGGCAGGGCAGCCGATCCTACAGGCAGGGCTTACTGGACAAACAGGTTAATGACAGATATGTCAAGAGAGAATATGATCACGACTTTTTGCGGCGATACTGAATTCTGGACTCTGTCGGGTGCTACCAACAATGGATTTATAGACAGGGTTTTCCAAAAGTTGTTTAACAGGGTTCCCACTTCATCTGAAATCACTGATTGGTCGCAACGTTTATCTACCGGTACAACGAGGATGGCAATGGCCGAAGAAATGATCCATGATGAGGAATACTTACGCATTTTTGTGCGTGCGCAATATAACTTCCTTTTGAGAAGGAATGGCAATGTGGACCCTGTTAGTGAGAACTGGGCTGTTGGTCTTATGCAAAACGGTATGACTCAACGGGGTTTCATAAAGACGTTGTTCAATGGTAAAGAGTTTTGGGAGCGTGGAATCCAGGAAGGTTATGTAAGAAATAACCCGCCTTATCAATTTTAGCATATAACAGAGGTGAGTTGTGAGCGCGTCAGTATTCACAACTCACCTCTTATCATTATATCCGTTGTGTTTCCTGTTCTGCGCTGCCATTGCTGCGCCTGCGGGTTTCGAAGGTTTTACCAAAAGTCCAGGTGAAATTGACTCCCACTACACGTGTATCGCCCTGGTTGCGGTAATTGCCTTTGGCATTTTGCAGGTTATTGATGGCGCCATAGTTAAGGCGGATAAAGAATATATCCTGTATGGTCAACTTTACTGTGCCTTTTCCTTTGAGTATTTTTTTCTGGATGGCTCCGCCCAAGGTCCAGAAGTCACCCAACACAAACTGGGTTGTGATGAAATCACTTCTAAACACGCCCAATAACTCAGCTGTCCATCCACTACCCAACCTGAACTGGCTGTTGAAGTTGGTAATAAAATTCACACCACTGGTATCCAGCTTGTTTTTGTACAGATCGGCCTGAAAGCTGGCATATTGTGCCAGGCCAAACCAGTTGATCGTAACCCAGGGGGCCGGCTCGATGGTTGCGTTCACTGTGAGGCTCAGGTATTGGGCTTTTCCCACGTTTGCGGGGCGGCTATAATACTGGTGGCCTTGTAATTCAATCGTTTCATTGATGTCCCCATCGTAGTATTCATAACCCAGCCTGGTAGTGAGCTTGTTGTTATAAATGTGTGACACTTCAATGGCATGGGCTATTGTTGGTTGCAGGAAGGGATTACCTACATAAAATGTGAACTTATCCAACGGAGAGATGAAAGGGTTCAGGTTACCAAAGTTAGGCCGCTGAATGCGCTTGCCATAAGAGAAGACAAACTGATTTTTGGCAGCAGAGTCTAACTTATAGGAGAGATAAAAAGTGGGGAACAGGTTTATATAATCGCGTTTGAAGGAAGAATCGGGCTTAACTGCGTTGCCCAACTGGTGCCCGCGCATGATCGTATTCTCACCCCGCAGGCCAAACTGTACAGCGAAACGGTTCCATTCTTTACTGAAATTCAGGTATGCAGCATTGATATTTTCCCGGTAAGTGAAGTGGTTGGTTTTGTCATAATCAGGGCTGGTGACATTGTTTGCTGTTATGTAATACTCTGCTATATTATTGGTTTCAATCAAACTGCCTTTTATCCCTGCCTCTGCTTTGAATCCGTTGGATAATGGGTGTGAATAATCGGCTTTGAAAGAATAGATATTAATGTAAGAGGGCAATTTACCAGTGAGGTCATCTTTTCCTTTTACTGTATTATCTGCCCGGTAGCTTGCATTTCGATACAATTGGTCGGCGTCGGATTCATTGTAGATATAATCCACGTCTACTCCCAGTTCGCGACCGGGTTCTTTGTATTTGCGACGGTAGTTCAATCCTACGCTTCCCCTGCTGAAGGTACGATCGTCCATATTATCGGCCGTAATGAGTGAATCCAACGATCCTGCTCCATTGTATAAATAGCTGTTGTTATCTACTGCACTATTGCTTTTTCGCGTGGTTCCGTTCAATACCAGACCTATGGCATTGAATTTGTCCATTG
>QFQM01000317.1 GCA_003243255.1 Flavobacterium psychrophilum
TTTTCTGTAATAACCAGCTGGTGAAGCCTCCGATGATAATATATAATAATATGGCCTGTGACAGGCTGAGTTGTATATCGTCGGTTGTGTTGTAGGGTATCCGGGTGACTGCCTCTATAAAGTTGTTCAACAGGTTGATGAGCCAGGTGAGTAGCCAGCCGATGGCTTTTGCTGCAAGGGGGATAAAGGACACAGCGCACAGCACAAGTTCTCCAATCAGTATAATGCCTGATAGCGGGACTGCCAACAGGTTGGTGATGAGAAAGAGGTTGGGGAATTGATGAAAGTGGTAAATACTGACTGGCAGGGTAAGTATTTGTGCAGCGATGGTAATGGTTACCAGCTTCCAGCCCTGGTCGAGGTACTTGTTAGATATGTAGATACTGTTGTACACCGGTTTCATAAATACCAAAATGCTGAGAACAGCAGCATAGGAAAGCTGAAAGCCTACATCCCAGCAAAGAAAGGGATCATAGCATAGCAAGAGGAACGCTGATGCGGCTAATGAATTGTATGCGGAAGAGGGGTGTGGTAGCTGGTTGCCGATAATCAGGCAGGTAAACATAATAGCTGAACGCAGGACAGATGGTGATGCCCCGGTCAGCAATGCAAATAGCCATAGGGCAACTATGAGGATAATGGGTTTGGTCCACTGTTGCATCCACCGTTTGTGGACCCGATTGAATAATAAGATGAGCAGACCGTATATTATACCGAGGTGTAACCCTGAAACTGCAATCACATGTACTACGCCGGTGTTGATATAAGATTGTAAAAGTTGCTTGTCAAGGTCATTTCTATAACCAATTAGGATAGCTTCTGCTAATCCGGCTTGCTTTTTGTCAGGGATGTTTTCCCGGATGATATCGAGCACTTTTTTACGGGTATGGAATAGTACTTTTTTTACGGGGTTAATCTGCTTTTTTTCTGCAATTGTGTATTCCGTTTCACATAGATATACCTGGTGGTACATGCCTTTGTATGCGCAATATTGCGCATAGTTGAAGCCATTTTTGTTGCTGATATTGGTAATGGGAACGGGTGTTTTAATAAAGATCAGCTGATCGCCATACTGCAATTGGGTGTGCTGTTTTTCCTTTTTTAAGTATAGTAGTAATCTTCCTTTTGCTGTGTGTTGTTTGCCATCTTTTATGATGGCTTTTATAGTGACTGTAGTGCTGTATGTTTTTGTTTTTTCGGTGAGGGGTTCTTCAATGGTTGCAACAAGGGTATCTCCTGCTGTGTAATGGTGAGCGAACCATTGCGATTGGTGTCTTATGTCTTTGTAGCAGGTGAGTAATAATCCTGCTGCCAATAATAGTCCATTCAGGAGTATTCCGAAGAGGTAACGGTACCTGAATTGCAGTGGTATAGAAAGGCGGGAAAGCAGCGCCAGGCCAGCTATACAGCCTGTAGCGATGGTCCAGCTGATAGCAGGGGACAGGTTGCTATACCATTGAATTATAATGCCTATTATAAAGGGGGGAGTAAATCGTAAAAAAGGGGCTTCTTTCCAGTCAAATAATCCGGGCGAACGCATACTAAATAAAGCTAAACTCTGTTTAGAAAAAGGGCATTATTGCCTTACTGGTATTGTAATGAGGAGAAGAAAAAAGCACCACTTCCACCGCCCAGGCGAAAAAAGAGGATAAGGTAATAATGGTAATGGAAAATATGGTAGTTGCGGTGCTTTAAAGTCAGGTTGGGAAGATCAGAATAAAATTTCCTCAAGTTATTGTCGTAACAAATGCCTTGAGGAAATCTGTCGGCTGGCTTTCACAGGAGTATTGGATTTTGAAAAACGGGATGATAGCAACTCTCCAGTATCTAATTTCAGACAAATAATTAATCTACCCATACAATCGGCTTTTTATTATTGACGGGATTTTGAGCAGTTGAATAGCGGGGGTGGCAGCCCCGTTTTTTTACGGGGTCTGTATCCCGGGATTTGACGGTTTTATGTCTGCCTGTTTAACGGTTTTTTGCCGATGTTTTTCACCTGACTCCTTGAATTACTTCAATTTACGAATAATACTAATTTGTAATTATTTGGCTAACACTCTCTTGTAGCCGAAGAACTCCGTTGTGGCTGATTAATTTTACATCGTTATCAAAATCATTCATGTTTAAATCCCCCAAGCAATGACTACTATTGAAAAAAAATCCTTAAAGGTTGGTCGCTTTGTTGACACAAACCATGTAGACACCGTAATCCGGAATTACAAGAGAGAAAGGTGGGTACAGAATTCAGAGCACATCGGTAAGGAAGACTCTCTGAGTGTATGGTATAGTGTAGAAGATCTGGAAGCATTCATTGAAAAGATAAAGACTCATGGCGGTGACGGTGTGAGAATGTATTTTGGTGCTTATCCTGAGCATTTCGAGAAAAGGCCTGAATACAGCAGTCGTCAAACTATCGTGATGGTTGCTACGCGTAGCAAGGAAAGTGAGGCAGGCATCGCCAACAAAGACTTATATGTTAACCCAGGCCAAATCCTGGCTTACAATCTGGGTACTATTTGCCCTCCTACCTGCAACAATGGCGGCGGCACCAGCAAGCCTTCCGGCAGTCCTGATGGACCCAGCGGTGATGACTGGGGTGGCATTGGTGTAACCATTGTTGACCGTGGTCCTAAAGGTTTGACTATCGTTTAATCGATCATATATTCTACGGAAGAACCTTCGATATTCCCCATCGGAGGTTTTTCTTTTTCAGAAGGGTAGTGAAATATACTATATTGGGTGCCATGAACTTCCCTGGAACTGTATATTTTGAGTTCTTCTGCCTGCTTGTCTCGCTTACTCTTTACTTACGAAAGGGTATACCGTTATACCTGAAACTGTTTCCTCCTTTTCTATTCGTCACGTTAGTGGTGGAAATAATTGGATGGAAACTGGCTGGTGAAGAAATAGATGCTTCATTGTTGTATTTTCTTTTTTTAGCTGTTGAATTTGTATTTTATTTCTACGTCTTGCATTGTATTATCAGGACGGCAAAGGTGAAGCGGTTCATCTACCTGATGACGGTTATTTATTTTGCGCTTGCGCTGGTGGATATTTTCTCTTTCGAGGTCAAGGCGTTTCCTTCCATATCTTACTCATTGGGTTGTTTGCTGACCGTGGGTTTCTGCATTTATTACTTTTATGAACTTTTCCATTTGCCTGTTTACGGAAGTTTGTTGCGTGAGCCTGCTTTCTGGATCTGTACGGCTTTGATGTTCTTTTATATCTGCAGCTTCCCTTTGTTTGGATTGTACAAGTTGTTGTATGCTGTGTCGAATATCATCATGGGGAATATTGCGACTATTCTGATTGTGATGAATGCATTGTTGTATACGCTTTTTACTACTGCTTTTTTATGTGGTATCAAGATGAAGAAATCTATATATAAGTAAGTATTTTTTGCCGGCCATTACCGGGGGGATTTATTTTGTAATTTGCCGTTTGCCATGCCTTCACGGGTATTGTTAACAGGAATAAGCACATGAATAATCAGGGTCAGGATTTTTACATTATCATTCTTATCGGCGGTATATTAGCTATCGCGGTAGTGACTTTTATCGTCATCATGGTGCTGCAGTATCAACGTAGGCAACACCGGCATGAACGGGAATTGACACGGATGAAGGATCAATATGAGCAAGAGGTTTTGCGTTCACAATTGGAGATCCAGGAAGAGACTTTCAAGATGATCGGGCAGGAGCTGCATGACAATATTGGTCAGGTGTTATCTGTGGTTAAACTGTCGCTGGCGATATTGCCTATCGACAAGGAGCATGAGGCATATGAACCAATCCTTAACTCGCGTCAGATATTGAATAAGGCGGCGATCGATCTGTCGGACCTGACGAAGAGCCTGCACAGTGACCGGATTGCTCAGATAGGGTTGGTGGAGGCTATCAGGTTTGAGTTGGAAAGTGTACGCAAGAGCGGGCTGATGGAGGTGGATTTTGAGGTAACGGGGCCGGAGCTTCATTTCGACGGCCAGCAATCGATCTTCCTTTTCCGGATGTTCCAGGAAATGTTGAACAATATTCTAAAGCATTCCCAGGCCAGTAAGGTAATGGTAAACCTTGATTTCCCAGACGACGATAAATTTATTCTTACCCTGGCGGATAATGGCGTGGGTTTTGACGTAGAAGCCAAGAGAAATTCAGTGTCTTCTTCCTCCGGTGTTGGATTAAAGAGTATCTTCAACAGGGCAAAGCTGATTGGTGCTGACCTGGATATGAAAAGTACGCTGGGGAAGGGAACTACTGTTACCATTCGATTATCTTTGCCTCAAGAAAGCTAAGCACTCTCCCCATGACAGTTGGTAAACAAATACAGGTAGCGGTTGCAGATGATCATACTCTGATGCGTAAGGCATTAGCCAGGTTGATCAGCACCTTCGAGAATTACACAATTTTATTTGAA